>NZ_CP020612.1:300000-580000 GCF_002105555.1 Paracoccus contaminans | reverse complement strand
GCCGACCCCTAAGGCGAGGCCGAAAGGCGTAGTCGATGGGAACCAGGTTAATATTCCTGGGCCAGGAGATGGTGACGGATCCTTGATGTTGTCAGTCCTTACTGGATTGGTCTGGCAGCTGCGGGGTCCCTGGAAATAGCCCTCCACAAGATCGTACCCTAAACCGACACAGGTGGACTGGTAGAGAATACCAAGGCGCTTGAGAGAACCACGTTTAAGGAACTCGGCAAAATACCTCCGTAAGTTCGCGAGAAGGAGGCCCTGTTTGCAGGCAACTGTGGGCAGGGGGCACAAACCAGGGGGTGGCGACTGTTTACTTAAAACACAGGGCTGTGCGAAGCCGTAAGGCGACGTATACAGTCTGACGCCTGCCCGGTGCCGGAAGGTTAAAAGGAGGGGTGCAAGCTCCGAATTGAAGCCCCGGTAAACGGCGGCCGTAACTATAACGGTCCTAAGGTAGCGAAATTCCTTGTCGGGTAAGTTCCGACCTGCACGAATGGCGTAACGATCTCCCCGCTGTCTCAAACGTGGACTCAGCGAAATTGAATTGTCTGTGAAGATGCAGACTTCCCGCGGTTAGACGGAAAGACCCCATGCACCTTTACTATAGCTTCGCACTGGCATCAGGATTGTGATGTGCAGGATAGGTGGTAGGCTTTGAAGCGGGGACGCCAGTTCCCGTGGAGCCATCCTTGAGATACCACCCTTCGCACTCTTGATGTCTAACCGCGGCCCGTTATCCGGGTCCGGGACCCTGCGTGGTGGGTAGTTTGACTGGGGCGGTCGCCTCCTAAAGAGTAACGGAGGCGCGCGAAGGTTGGCTCAGAGCGGTCGGAAATCGCTCGTTGAGTGCAATGGCAGAAGCCAGCCTGACTGCAAGACTGACAAGTCGAGCAGAGTCGAAAGACGGCCATAGTGATCCGGTGGTCCCAAGTGGGAGGGCCATCGCTCAACGGATAAAAGGTACGCTGGGGATAACAGGCTGATGATGCCCAAGAGTCCATATCGACGGCATCGTTTGGCACCTCGATGTCGGCTCATCTCATCCTGGGGCTGGAGCAGGTCCCAAGGGTATGGCTGTTCGCCATTTAAAGAGGTACGTGAGCTGGGTTTAGAACGTCGTGAGACAGTTCGGTCCCTATCTGCCGTGGGTGTAGGATACTTGAGAGGAGTTGCCCCTAGTACGAGAGGACCGGGGTGAACGTTCCACTGGTGGACCAGTTGTCGTGCCAACGGCAGTGCTGGGTAGCTATGAACGGACAGGATAAACGCTGAAGGCATCTAAGCGTGAAGCCCCCCTCAAAACAAGGTATCCCTCGAGAGCCGTGGAAGACCACCACGTCGATAGGCCGGAGATGTAAGCGCAGCAATGCGTTCAGTTGACCGGTACTAATGGCTCGATTGGCTTGATTTGATCCGGAAGAAGACAGACCATCTGTCCTTCCCTCAAAAGCAACTTGGACAAGGCGTCCCCGAAAGGGGACACGCTGAGCGTTTCTTTCCCGGTCTGGTGGCCATAGCACGAGCGAAACACCCGATCCCATCCCGAACTCGGCCGTTAAGCGCCGTCGCGCCAATGGTACTGCGTCTCAAGACGCGGGAGAGTAGGTCACCGCCAGACCTGGAAAGAAACGCAATCCTCTCCGAACGATCCAATTCCCCGCAAAAAATCATCCAGCGGGAAAAACCAAGCCGCAGCCGCGGCACGGTCGCGGGGTAGAGCAGCCCGGTAGCTCGTCAGGCTCATAACCTGAAGGCCGCAGGTTCAAATCCTGCCCCCGCAACCAAATTTTACTAATAAATCAGCACGTTACGCCTCGCAACAAGGCGGGGCTTTTTGCCGTCCACCGACGACTCAACACCAACTCAACAAAAACGGGCTGCATGGGGAAACGGCGGCGAGACCGCGTCGCTGCAGGCGATTGACCCGGCTGACGGTAGGCGCATACTGGACAGATACCGACAAGCCGGGGTCCACCAGATGATCGAAGAAGAACCGAACATAGTCACGTCGGGCAAAAGCCAGCGTGTCATCATCGACGGCCATCCTTTCTCCATCGAAATCTACCGTGCTGAAACGGATCAGAACTGGATGCTTGAGGTCGTCGACCAGGATGGCACCAGCCACGTTTGGGACGATCAGTTCGCCTCCGACAAGGAGGCAAGAAACGCCGCTATCCAGGCAATCGAGGAAGAAGGCGCCGTCGCCTTCATGCGCGGTGATAATGTCATCCGGTTTCGGGGACGATGACGAGCGGCGCTGACACCGCCTGTCGACGTACGAACGGCCCGGAGCTGCCGTTCGACTTCATTGCAACGAAGGTCCACTTGGAGCCCAAAGCAGACGCCTAGATTGGTGTGATGCTGCAGCACAGCCCGCCGGTTGACACAAACAAAATCAGTCTAGCAAAACTATACAAACATGATAGTATAGTTAAGTGTTAGCCAAGGTGCATTGAAAATGACTGTATCCCCCCGCAACCGTTGGGCGGTTCTGGTGACTGTGGCGGCTGGTCTGCTGCTGATCACGCTGGACAACTCCATCCTCTATACCGCCCTGCCGACCCTGACCCGGGAACTGGGCGCGAGCCAGACCCAGGGTCTGTGGATCATCAACGCCTATCCTCTTGTCATGGCGGGGTTGCTTCTTGGGGCGGGCACGCTCGGTGACCGCGTCGGGCATCGTCTAATGTTTCTGATCGGGCTGGTCCTGTTCGGCATCGCCTCGCTGGTCGCGGCATTCGCGCCAACGGCCAATGTCCTCATCGCGGCCCGGGCCTTCCTTGCGGTCGGTGCCGCCGCAATGATGCCCGCCACGCTTGCCCTACTGCGGGTCAGCTTCACCGATGAGAAAGAGCGCAATTTCGCCATCGCGATCTGGGGCTCGATCTCGGTGATCGGCGTCGCACTCGGGCCAATCATCTCGGGCTTCCTGCTGTCCCATTTCTGGTGGGGATCGGTGTTCCTGGTGAACGTGCCGGTGGTGGCCCTCGCGTTCATCTCGACGCTGATTGTGGCACCGAGGGTTGCTCCCGACAGGTCGCGGCACTGGGATTTCGTCTCATCCGTGCTGGCGTTGGTTTCCCTAGCGGCGCTGGTGATCGCCATCAAGGAAACCGCTCATGCCGGGCAATCCTGGGCAGTCCCCGCCGCCGCAGCAGCCATCGGCCTGATCGCAACGCTCCTGTTCACGCGTCGGCAATCCCGGCTGGCGGACCCGCTCCTGAACTTTGCCTTGTTTCGCAACCCGGCCTTCCTTGCGGGCACTCTGGCTGCGGCCTTTGCCATGTTCGCCTTCGCCGGGCTGCAACTGGCAACCACGCAGCGCTTCCAGCTGGTCGCCGGCTTCACGCCCATGCAGGCGGGCATCCTTGTTTCGTTGGCAGCCATCGGGTCGCTGCCGACCGCAATGCTTGGTGGTGCCTTCCTGCACCGGATCGGGCTGCGCATCCTAATCGCGGGCGGGCTGGCGGTAGCGACGGTCGGTGTCCTGATCGCAACCTTGGGGATCAGCCACGGCATCGGTTGGCTGATCGCCGGATCGGTGCTTGCGGGTGCTGGGGTCGGGGCGGCCATGTCGGTGGCCTCCACTGCCATCGTCGGCAATGCGCCGGTGAAAAACGCCGGGATGGCAGCCTCGGTCGAGGAGGTTTCCTTTGAGTTCGGCAGTCTGATTGCCGTTGCCCTTTTGGGCAGCCTGATGGCGGCGGTCTATTCTCTGGGCGTTGTTTTGCCTGGGGGCATCGCTGCGGCGGCGCGCGACAGCCTGCCCAATGCTTTGTCGATTGCCGATGAGATGGGCGCCGATGGCATTGCGCTAAAACAGGCCGCGTCAACGGCGTTTGACCGCGCTTTCCTGATGGTGATGTATGTCGTCGCGGGTGTCATTGCGCTTGGTGCGCTGTTCACCGGCGTATTACTGCGGTCCTATGGACCGGGTTCGCAGTCTTCGCACTATCCGCATTGAGGAGATCACGATGAGAGAGAGCAACCGTGACAAGATCCTCGATGGGGTGGTGCGGCTGATCGAGCGGGATGGGGTCACAGCGGTCACCTTCGACGCTGTGGCTGCAGAAACCGGCATAACCCGGGGAGGGATCATCTATCACTTCTCCTCCCGTGATGAGCTAATCCTAGCCACGCACCAGCACCTTGCCCGGCAATGGGAGGCGCAACTGCTCAGTCTTACACCGGACCCGGACCTGCCCGCCGACCGCTACAAAGCCTATGTGCAAAGCTGCAGCCGGGATGCCACCCGGGCCGAGCTGCTGATGATGCTGGAAAGCGCCGGGGATGAACGGTTGGCTCAGGTGTGGTCAGAAGTGATGGATCATTGGGCACCACCGGCTCCGCAGGTGGATGATCCTGTGGGCCGAGCAAACTTCTTGGCGCGGATTGCAGCTGACGGGCTTTGGGCTCACCGGGCCATGGGCGGACGACCGCTGTCGCCGGAGGTCAAGGCGATGGTGACCGACTCGCTGCTGAGAATGATGGAATAGTGGTCGACGCCAACGCGACCGTCCGCTTTGTCCGCATTGCTGACCTCCATCCTTTGCGCAGCGACCGTCCGCTCTCCGCCCCTTTATGACGTTCGGCGGTAGGATGACCTGCGGTATGTCTGGCACTGTCCAGGGGGCCCAACTGTGCCTGTTTTGATGCGCGACAGAGGTGGTCTGCTCATGCGACCATGCCCGCGCAGCGAATCCCTGCCGCTTTTTGAAACCGTGAAGCCGTGAACCGGGCCGGGCATGATGCTGTGGTCGAGGTGTTTGGCGCTTCCCGCAGGGCTGTGCCCGGCCCGGCTATCACCTGCAGGCCCGTGCCTGATCACGCAGTACGGCGTAATCGCTCATCATTCGTACCAGCACCGCACTTTCCGGCAGGGCCTCGACTTCGGCCGCGGCGCGGGTCTGCTCGGCGGTGCTGTATTCCACCACGGGCGGGCAGGGGGCGTTGTCAGAACTTTCCGTCGCGCAGCCGCTCAGCGAGAGCATCGCGATCATGAGGGCGGCGGCTGGCGGCATCGAGCATCCTTTGACGCGCATCATTGGTCCTTTCCAGATTTTCGAGGCGTTCGTTGGCGCGCCCGGCCTTCTCGCCGCTGCGCCGCGCGCCGAGGATGAACAGGATGGCGGCGGCGGCGATGGCCAGCCAGGACTTGAAGCGGGCCAGCATCACGAGGCCCGCCTGATCAGCCGGAACAGCACCCAGGCCCCGGCCATGACGATCAGCGCTGCCAGCGCGAAGGAGACCGGCCCGTCGCCCTGCAGCGTCCCGGTCAGCCCGGCCAGCGCGCCGCCCGCCGCTGTCAGCACTTCCGGCGTGACCAGCTTTTCGACCAGGGGCGGGACTGCGGCCTCGACCGTGCGCGACGAGACAAAACTGCCCTTCGACCACAGGCCGATCTCGGCCGCGCGGCGGTTGACCAGCCCGGTCATCTTCTTGCCGTCATTATAGACCCATCGCGCAAGCTGATCGGGCACGGCATCATGATCGCCGGCATTCAGCTTTCTGAGCAGGGTGGAACCAGCGAACTGCCCCTCGCCGATGTTGAAGACGAAGCTGGTCAGCGCCGCCCTTTGCCCATCGGTGAGCGGCACCTTGACCAGCCGGCGCAGGATATCCTCGGCCTCGCCCAGATCGTGCTCCAGCGCGGCCTCGGCCTGTGCCTCGGTGATCTTCAGGCCCTTGTGGACTGTCATGAAGCGGTCCGAGGTGTGCCCGTAACCGATGCTCCAGGGGGTGCCGTCCTTGCTGCCGGGATCGGGATAGGCCTCCAGCCGCAGGCCCTCCCAGCGCTTGACGTGCTCGATGGTTTCTTTCGCCACAGACATGGTTCTCTCCATAAAAAATACCCCGCGCGCTGGCGGGGTGGGTGGATGGTCGGGTTGGGCGTCGGTCAGTCGCGGGCGGGACCGCTGCGTTCCAGCAGGCGTTTGATGTCGGCGCGCATCTCGCGCAGCATCTCGTTCTGTTCCTTGCGGGTTTCCGAGATCGCCTGGCGGTCGGCGTCGAGCTGCTTTTCCAGCCTTGAGATCTCGCGCAGGGCGGTTTTGGAGGCACCTTCAAGACGGACCAGCCAGACGCCCAGCCCGGTTGCCGCCATGATCGCGCCCCACCATTCGCGGATGCTGTCCATGAGGTTCTCTCCCATGGGTTCAGTCCGGCGCGGCGCAGGTCAGGTAATGGATGGCAATGCGCACCGCGCCGCCGGCAAAGCTGCCGCCATTGGCGGTGAGGCGCACGGGCGTGTCGGCATAGAACGCCGTCGGGCCGATGACGCCGATATTGCTGCTGCCCACGGCGACGCCGAGCGCGCCGCCGAACTTCGAGGGCTCGCCGTTGACGCCGCAGTCGAAGGAGCTGGCGCCCAGCACCGCGGTCACGGTCCGCACGGATACGCCGAGCACGATGGCGCGGTTGGGGATCACGATGGTCGAGTCCCGGCTGGCCCCGGAAAGGCCGGAGAGGGTTTCTTCCCGCACTGCGATGCCGGTGGTCGCGCCATTTGCCTCCCGCGCCACGGCGACCGAGGCTGCCTGCGCGATGAAGCCCATGGCATCCACAACCGGGATCCACGCCGATCCGGTCCAGACGATGGCCTGCGCCTCGTCCTCGATCCAGGCCATCCAGCCGGGCGCGGGCAGGATCCGCATCCAGGCGCCGTCGATCCAGTAGGCGATGCTGCGGTCCCAGCCAGCCCACGCGCCCGTCGCGCCACTGGCTGCGATATAGCGGTCGCCTTCGGCCGGACTTGCCGGCGGCGCGGTCAGATCGCGGTCGAGAACGGATAGCTGCACGATGCCGTCGAGCAGTCGTAGCGCCTCGTTCATGGTCACGTGCTTCTGGGCCTGCGCGGCCATGATGAAGGGCAGCGCGAGATGCGCTGTGGTGTCAGGCATGGGTTGTCTCCTGTTTAGAACCAGAGGGTGGTGACAGGGGCCGCCCCGGCACCGAACGCCTGCCCGATCTGGGCAATGCGGATATCGAGGGACGCACCGGGGGCGAGCGGCGCGCCCCAATCGGCGGTTTGCTGCGCCGCAGTGTAGACCACGCTGGCGGTCACAGTCGTCAAGGATCTCTTGACAACTGCGCCGTTGAGGATCTCGACCCGCCAAGACTCGCCAGCCTCGGACATCGGGATCTCGACCGCGTTCCAGCTGTCGGCGGCGAGCGAGCGGTCGCGACGGATCCAGCGGATGGTCAGGTCGCCGGGGCTGCGCGCGCGCCGCCAAGGCTGCTCGACATGCACGGGCGCGAACGGGCGCAGACCCGTGCCGCGTAGTGTGAAGGCCCGCGCGGTGAAGCTGTCGTCGCTGACCGGCCGCGAAGATGGCCCGACGCGCCAGTTCCACGGCATGCCCAGATCGGCCTGGCTCACCGGCAGCGGGGCCAGCGCTGCGTCCAGCACCACCACCCGCGCCCCGGCCGGCACCGCCGCTGCCATGTCGGCCTCCGTGCCGCGCTGACCGCGCAGCAGCCGCGAGAGCCGATAGCGGCCGGCGGCGATCAGTTCGGCGGCGCCGAATTGCAGGATCTCCCAGCCGCCGCCCGGCTGCGCGACGGCGAGCGCGTTCTCGCCAGCGAACAGGCGCAGGTCGGTGACGCTCTCGAGGGTGCCTGACAGCAGGTCGAGATAGACCGAGTTGCCGTAGTCGAACCGAGAGGTTGGGCCGGCATGGAGATCGGCCACCAGTTCGCCCATGCGCGCCCGGGTGCTGACTGTGGTCAGCAGTTCGAAGCCGGAAGCCTCGGGGCTGCGGAACACCGCCATCTGGCCCGGCCAGGGGCGGGCATGGGTGGCGATCAGCGGGTGGTGTGGCGCGAGATCCTCGCGCAGTTGCGGCAGGTTCAGAAGTTCGACCAGCGGCGCACCGAACACGACCGGCCGGGCAAGCGCAGCCTGGCGAGGGCTTCCGGGCGGCAGGTCATAGGCATCCCGGTCCTGGCGGATGGTCTCGATGCTGCGGGCCTCGGCATCGGAAACCGTGAGGATGCGCATCTCGGCAAGCCGTCCGTCGTGATCCAGCGCGATGACATCGCCGGGATCCAGCGCCAGCATCGAGGGCGGCAGGCTGAAGGCTCCGGTCTCGCGGCCGATCCATGCCTCCATCAGCGCCCGGCGGCAGCGCCGGTCGGCTTCCTCGGGCGGCACCGCCATCGGAAAGCTGTCCGAGGATACCCTGCTGGCGCTCACGGCAATGCGGCGGGACTCGACGGTGATGCCGTCATAATCCTCGTCCGCGCGCGCCACCTGCCATTTCAGGGCCTGCGGCAGTTCAGTCTCCTGGCCGCGCGCCAGTTCCATCACGTCGCTCCGGCCCGCCGCCATGCCGTCCAGAGCGACGGTCGCGACCGGCGCGCGCCCGCGCATGACGAAGCGAATGCGCCCCTCGCTCTCGACGGCATCGAAGCCGAAATGCCGCGCCAGCATGGTGATCGAGGTCCGCGGCGATTCCAGGGCCGAGATCACATAGCCGTCCGCCGCGCCGGTGAGGCCCGAGACATCGATCCACGCCGAGGGCATGCCGGCGCGCAGGCAGAGATCACGCACCAGCGCCGCCAGCGACACCGCGCCCAGCCGCCCGGTCAGCCAGTGGCCCAGCCGCCAGTTGTCGCCATCCGCCCATATGTCCCCGAGTTGCGGGAAGAACGGATAAGGCCGGGCATCCCAGGTCCATGCCGCGCATTCCGCCACCTCGACCATGCGGCCGGCATATCCGGTCGAGACCGGGTTGTTTGCGGCGTCACCCCAGAACAGGTAGGTCGCTTCCAGATAGGCTCGCTGGACGGCATCGTCGCGCCAGCCGCGCGAGAACCAGGGCACGAAGGATTCCGAGGATTTCGGGTCATGAAACACGTTCGGCTGGTTGGGGCCGCGATCCACGGCAGGGCAACCGAGTTCGGTAAACCGGATCGGCTTCGACTGCGGCAGCCATGCGGTCGGGGACGCTGCGGGGATCCCGCCCGGCCGGTTGCGATGCGGGTTCGACCACCAGCCGCGGATGTCCTTGTAGCGGAAGATCCACGGCTCGGGTGCCACCGCCGGCAAGGTCGCGAAACTCGGGACCGCGCCCGACCATATGCTGAGATTGCTGACCAGCGTTCCCGGCCAGGGGAGTGCTGTCGTGACGGTGCTGGACCCCGACACCGGGCCGTTGGCAAGGCCATATCCCCCGCCGTTGTTGGCGGCCCATGTGCCGGATACGGACCCGCCGAAGCTTGCCGTGGCCGCGACATTCCCGTCGACAGCAAAGCCGATCTCGCCGCTTGCCATGTCGAACCATGCGACCAGATCGGCGGTCCTGCCAGCGAGCGAGGCGGCAGGGGTAGAGGCCATCCTTGTCTGTCCGATGGCCGAGAATATCTCGTGCAGGATCAGCTGACCGCCAGCCAGGCCGAAGAACATGCCGCTGCTCAGGTTGCCGATCTCGAAAACAATACCGTCCGCGATCAGGGTTGGGAACTGAACCCGGCAGGATAGGGTGATGCTGGCACTCCGATATGGCACCGTGGTGGTGAAACTGGCGCCGGGACTTTGGCTGATGCCGGGTGCTGCAACAGGCATCGCGGTGATGACCTTGCCGCCGGCGCCCGGTGTGATGCTGTCCTCGATCTGCGTGCGGTTCTGCGCGATCCGGTCGCCCTCGCTGGCATAGTACCAGTCGAAGCCCTCGCCGCCGGCAATGTTCGATTGCAGATAGGCGCGGTCGTAGATCGACGGCCATGCCAGCGCATCGAGATGCTCCCAGCCATCGCGCCAGTCGGAAAGCGGCATGTAATTGTCGATACCGATGAAATCGACATTGGCATCCGCCCAGAGCGGGTCGAGGTGGAAGAACACGTCGCCCGAGCCATCGCCCGGGTGGTGCCCGAAATACTCCGACCAATCGGCGGCATAGCTGATCTTAGTGCCCGGCCCGAGGATCGAGCGGACGGCAGCGGCCAGCGATTGCAACGCGGCAACCGCCGGATAGGTCGATGCCCCGGATCTGATCGAGGTCAGCCCGCGCATTTCCGAGCCGATCAGGAAGGCGTCCACACCACCCGCCGCCGCACAGAGATGGGCGTAATGCAGGATCATGCGCCGGAAGCCCCAATCCGTGCCGCCGGTCCACGTCACGCTGTCGCCGCTGACTGCGAAATCCGAGGGCTGGGCATTGCCGAAGAAGGCATCGACCTGCGCCGCGGCGGCGGCGGTCTTGTCCACGGTTCCGGCGAAACCGGCGGCAGGTGAGCAGGTGATCCGCCCGCGCCACGGCAGCACCGACTGGCCGATGGTTGCGGCATAGTCGGACCAGGGATCCGGCAGGGTGTTGCCGGCCGGGACATCCATCATCAGGAACGGATAGAAGGTCACCTTGAGCCCGCGCGCCTTCATCTCGCGGATGGCCTGCAGCACCGAGAAATCCGCTGGCGTGCCACCATAGATCGGCCGCCCCTGATCGTCCTGACTGACCACCAGCGCATCGCCGCGGCTCACGCCGTTGACGCTCCACGAAGGCGTGGTGTTCTTCTGCGCCATTTCGACCTTCGGGCGGATCGTGCAGCTTCCGGCGCGCAGATCGTCGCCGAACCAGGACACCACCAGCGAGGCGCTTTCGACCTTTGGCACCATGGCTTCCAGCCGGTCCAGCGAAACCACCATGTCGGCGGTTCCGGCCATGGCGTTGACATTCTCGGCCGCGCTGTCGCCGTCCCCGGCCTTGCGCACGATCTGGGTTGCGTAGGACCATTCTCCCGACGCCGGGATAACGGTGACCGCGGGCACCAGCCCCTCGGCGGTGTCGGCATCGTCCAGAGGCCGGAAGACCTCGAAGGACAGTTGCGGCAGGCGGTTGCCGAAGCGCGCCAGCGGCAGTTCCTCGAACACCACATAGGCGGTGCCGCGATAGGCAGGCGTGTTCCCCACCCCCATCTTCGCCGCGATGAAGGGGTCGGGGGCCTGTGCCTCGTTGCCCGAATACCAGCGCCACGTCGCCTCGCTGAGATCCACGATCTCGCCATCAGCCCAGATGCGGCCAATGCCGGTGATCGTGCCTTCGCAGAGCGCGACCGCGAAACTGGCATAGTAGAGGTACTCGGTCGTGGTGACCTTCTGCCCGCCGCCTTTGCCGCCCCCCTGGCGGTGAACATTGGTTTCCTCGCGGAAGTCGGTCGCCCAGATGATATTGCCGCCGATGCGCATGCGGCCATAGAGCCGCGGGATTACCACGCCTTCGGTCGCCGAGGTGACGCGCAGGCTGTCCATGCGCGCGCCCTCGATGCGCTGGCCGGGCAACATCGACGAGACGATCCAGCTGTCGACCATCGAGCCGATGCCGGAGCCGATCATGCCGCCGATGGCAGCGCCGGAGAGGCCGAGGATCGTGCCGCCGAAGCCGCCGCCGATGGCGGTGCCGACCGCGCCGAGAAGGATGGTTGCCATGAGTCAGGTCTTCTTCTTGTGCAGGGCGCGAGCCGGGCGCGGGAACAGGAATGCGAAGGCAATGCGCCGCCGCCATGCGGTGGTGAGCGGCTCCTCGATCACGCCGAGCCGCTCGTAGCTGTGGACGAATGCGCCCTCGCCGGTCAGGATCCCGACATGCTTGACGATGGCGCCCGCGCGCATGCGGAACAGCACCACCGCGCCCGGCCCGGCCTCGGCCGGGTCGATGCGGATCATCACCCGGCCGGCATTCTCGGCCAGCACCTCGCGGCTGCCGATCTCGCCCCAGTCGCGGCTGTAGGGCGGCACCGGCAGCGTCTCGCTTCCGACCACTTCGCGCCAGATGCCGCGCGCCAGCCCGAGGCAGTCGCAGCCGACGCCCTTGACGCTGGCCTGATCGTGATAGGGCGTGCCGAGCCAGCCGCGCGCGGCGGCGATCACGGATCGGGGATCGGCGGGCCGGGCATCAGATGCTGCATGCGGTGCAGCAACTGCCGCGCCTCTCACAGCACCGCCCCCTCGTGCCCGCCATCCGCCGTGGCGTAGCGGACAACCGCGTCCTGGCCGGGGATATGCGGGAAGCCGCGGAAGTTGGCGATGTTGCTGAACTTGGCCGCGCAGGTCGCGCTGCGCTTGTCGCAGCCGGCGCGGATGGTGAACGCATTGCCGCCCGCGACCGCGCGCACAGGCGCTTCCAGCAGCGTGATGGTGACCACGCCGGAGGCGATCTCGTGCAGCATCACTTCGGCCAGCCGACCGCTGTTCGGGCCGCTCGTCCATTCCAGATGACCGAAGCTGAACCAGCCGCTGGCGAAGCCACCGAGGCCGGAGGCGGTGAAGGCGCCGTCGCGGATCGGATCGACCACCGCGCCGGTGCCGCGATAAGCGGCGGCGGCAATGTTCACCCCGCATCGGCTGTCGCCCAGTGCCGCATCGCAGGTGCCCTGATAGACCCGGCCGACCGTCTGACCCAGCACATGCGCCATGCTGCGCACCTCGGCGACGAAGGACATGCGCCCGCGCCGCAACTCGCCGATGGCGCCGCGCCGGATCAGCACCCGCTGGCCGAGGGCGTTCCAGTTCACCCGCCAGACCTCGACCAGTGCGTTGTCCCAGCGCCCGTCCAGAATATCGGTCTCGGTGATCCGGCCCGAGGTCAGCGCTCCCTGCGCATCCTGGGAATCCACCGACAGATCCGAGCCGGCCCGGATCTCGGATGCCGAAAGCCCGCTTTCCGGCTCATAGTCCGTGCCGCCGAAGACAAGCGGGCAATCATGATCGGTAAAACCGAAGCTCTGGCCATCGGCGCGGGTGATCTTCCAGCACCAGGCCAGCGTGGTGGTGCCATCGTCCAGATGCGCCTGCAGGGCAGGAGGGAGCGTTTTCATCGGCGGATTTCCACGAGCGGGATGGAGGTGATCGAGCCGAGCCGCTCGATATCGAGGGTGACGTCGAGCGCGTCACTGTCGAAGCGGACGGGCACGTCGAATTCGAACCCCGCGCGGACGGTGACGCCAGCGGCGGGTGCGGTTCCGAATGTAACGACACCGGTCGTCGTATCGACCGACCAGCCGGAAAGCTGCTCGACGCCGCCAAGCGCCAGCCTGACGCTGTCCGCGACCGGCCTGGTGATCGAGCGGGTCCAGGACTGCGCCCCGGAGGCATACCGCTTCACAAGCTGGAACGCGGTTGCGGTTCCGTTGCCGGTCCCGAGCAACTGGTCCTGGTGCGTCACCACCGCCGATGGCTTGCAGGATTTGTGATCGCCCCAATCCTTGAAGCGGAAGCCGTGCAGCCGCCCGTTGCGGGCCTCGAAGAATTGTACCACGGCGTCGAGATCGTCGGCGCGGCGGATGCCATAGGAGACGTCATAGCGGCGGCGCGAGTTGGCCCAGCTGGCGTTGCGTTCCTCGTCGCCGGAGGCCAGTTCCACGATCTGGGTGCGTCGCTCCGGCCCGCCGCGCGCACCGCGGCTGATATTGTCCGGGAACCGGACATCGTGAAAAGTCATTACACCCCTCTCCTTCCCATGGCGACGGCCCGCGCGATATCTGCCGAAATCTGTGCTCGCGACTGCCGGAAGCTCTCGGCATCGCGGGCGTTGATGTTGATGGTGACGCCGCCCCAGTAACCCGCCGCTTCGCGGCGCGAGAGCACCCGCTCGCCCTTCTGCAGGATCGCCGGCACCTCGTCCGAGCGCAGGCCCGCCCAGCCGCCGGAATGCATCCGGGGCGCATTGGCGAAGGCCATGGCCGAGACCATGCGGGACGGCGCTGCACCGCCGACCATGCCGCCGGCATGGAGGATCGGCACATTCAGCCCCGGCATGAAGCCCGACAGAATCCCGGCCAGCGGCCCGAGCAGGAACCGGCGCGCGCCCAGCTTCGCCATGTCGGCCAGCATCGAGGTCACGAGGTCGCGGAAGTTCAGCTTGCCGGTCTTCACGAACTCGCCGACCGCATTCTCGGCGCTCTGGAACGCTCCGACCAGCGCGTTGCCGATATCACCGCTGATGTCGCGGGCCTTCTGGGCATAGTCGGAGAGCGGGGCGATAACCGCATCCCAGCCCTGTTTCGCCTGTTCCGCGCCGTTTGTAGTGTCTTCGCCGGCTTTCTTGCCAGCCGCACCGGCCCGGCCCGCAGCGCCACCGGCGCGATCCATGGCGCCGGCAACCCGGTCGGCCGCGCCAGCCGCATCGTCCAGCGCGTTCGCGCCATCCTCGCCTGAGGCGGTGACCGCATCCTTCAGCGCCTGCCAGCTTTCCAGCGGCGCGACCGCCGCCGCGCCCAGTGCCTGCGCGGCGTCGAGATGGGCGGAGGCTGCCGCGGCCGCCTGATCGGCAAGATCACCGAACAGGTCGGGGGGCTTGATGTAGCTCCGGTCCCAGGCATCGGCGAATGCGCCTGCCGCGGCGCTCCCTGCATCAGATGCGGATCCCTCGAACGGGTTGTCGATGCGGCCGATGTTGAACGGGTCCAAGGTTCCGATCTGCGCTCCGCCTTCGCCGACAGCCCATTCGGGCAGCATGGCGAGGGCGGCGTTGATGCCGGAGATGAAACTGTTGATCCGGGTGACGACGCCGTTCAGCATCGCCTCGACCCCGGCGATAAACCCGTTCGCCGCCTTGAACGCCAGATCGCCAATGGCATCCGGCAGCAATGCCCAGATCGCCTTGATCGCCTCAAACCCGCCGTGCCAGACCGCAACATATCGGTCCACGGCGGTGACGCCCCCGGTCACGATCAGGTCGAGCACCGTGAACACATAGGCGCGATAGCCATCCCAGGCCGCATTGAGCAGCGCGAACGATGCCTGGAAGGCCAGGACGATGCGCTGGCCGACCTCCTTTGCGACATCGCCTAGCAGCTTGAACGCCGTGCCGATGCCGCCGACTGATTTGACCAGCGAGGAAAACTGGTAGATCAGCTCGCCCGCCGCGACGATCAGCGCGCCGATGCCGGTGCGGATCAGCGCCCCCCGCAGCACGGTCAGCGCCGTGGACAGCGAGAAGGTCGCGACACGGGCGGCGACAAAAGCCGCCACCCAGCGCCCGGCCATGAAGCCGGCGAAGGCAATCGCGAGCGAGGCGAGGCGTTCGATATTGTCCGCGACAAGGATCAGCACAGAGGCGACGGTGGAGGAGGCACCCAGAAGCTGATCCCAGCTGCCAACCAGTTGCAGCGCCGCATTGCCGATCAGCGTGAACGCGTCGCCGATGGTGGCCGGCATGGAGTCCGCTTCCTCGCGCAGCAGCTCCAGATTGCCGACCAGCGCGGTGCGGATCACCTCGCCGGTGATCGCGCCCTGCGTTCCCATCACTCGCAGGCCGGAAACCGTGGTGCCAAGTTCCGCCGCCAGCAGTTCGGCCACCCGGCCGCCGGTCTGAATCACGGTATTGAGGTTGTCGCCCGACAGGCTGCCCAGCGCCATCGCCTTCGAGAGCGCGTTCTGGACCGAGGCCGCGCGCTCGGCCTTTGCGCCCGAGACCACCATGGCGTTGTTCAGCGCCTCGGTGAAATCGAGGCTCTCGGCGGTGGAAAGTCCGAGTTCGCGCAGGGCGGTGGCGTTCGAGAGCCAGCTTTCGGTCGTCTGCTCGATTCCCGAATAGGTGCGCCGCGCCATCTGCGCGAGCCGGTCCATGACGGCGGCGCCCTTCTCCTGCGACCCGGTCGCCAGATCGACCCGCGAGCGCAGATCGGTCCAGGTATCGGCATATTGCGCGACCTGGCGGATGCTGAGCGCGCCAGCCGCGATACCGGCGAGGCGGCGCAACATGACGCCGGCCGTGTCCACCTCCTTCGACAGCTTCTGGAAGCTGGCGGCGCCAGCATTGCCGACGCCCTCCAGTTCCGCCCGGACCTGCCGGCCGTTCTCGGCCACCAGCCGGACGGATACTTTTTTCTCAGCCATCCTGGCGGCCTTCCTCGATCTTCTGGTTGGTCTTGCGGATCATTTCCGCCTCGATCACCGGCAGCAGTTCCACGACCGCCAGCGGTGCAATGCCAAGGGCGCGGCCCATTTCCAGCGCCGTGCCCATGTCCCAGCCCAGCACCGCGCCGGGGATCGCCCGGACCTGCCCGCTCAGCCTCCCGGCCAGATCCCAGACCTGCCAGCCCTCTTGCGTTTCGGGACTGTTCAGCCGGGCAGGGCAGTCGGGGCAGTGTCCGGGGCAGGCTGCGCAATATCGCTCGCCCCCGCCGAAATGCCATTCGGCGAGGGCGCGGAGCCGTTTTTTTCCGCATCCAGCACCAGATAGGGGCCCAGAACCTTTTCCTGGAATGCCTCGAACACCGGCCAGATGTTCAAGAGCGCGTCGATGCCTTCGGGCGTCACCGGAAGGTCGATGCCCTCGGCATCGCCGACGCCCGACCATTCGGTAATCACCATTCTGGCGACGGCCTGCGCCATGGCCACGGCCAGCACTTCCTTCGGCGCACCCGCGTCGAGGGTATCGAGGGAGACATCGGAGCGCGCGGCGGCCATGATGGATGTGGTGATCGGGGCGACCCGGATCATCAGGCCGGGCAGGAGGTCGATCCAGCGCGGCTCGGTGGTAAGGTTCAGACGGATCATGGTTCAATATTCCTCGGTGTTGTTGACAAGGGTGATGGTTGCCATGCGCGCCGGGCTGGACCCGCGCGCCGCCTGCCAGTCGAAGCTGGCCTGAATGCCCTGCGGCCCGCTGATCTCGATGCGGGGGCGGGGTAGATAGACGGCATGGGCGGTGACGGTCAGGCTTTCGCCACTGGTCAGGGTGTATGCGAACTCCAGTTCGCACGGCCCGCCGGCGATGGCCTGGTTCATCAGCACCATATCGGCAAAGCGCAGCTCGATCTGGCCGTTCAGCGCGGCGATGGAGGGATCCGCGCCGTCGATCATGCCGTCGCTGCGGATGGTCTCGATCCGGTCGAGGTTGTTGGCATAGGTGATCTGGGCCGAGATCACGTTGCCCAGCGCCGCGCCGTTCCTCGTGACCTGTCCGTTGAAGTGCCCGAAGCGCAGCAGGTCGAGATCGGTGGGCGTGCCGGCCTGCGAGGTGCTGGCCACGGTCTCGCCCTGTGCCACAAGCTGGGCGCTGGCGGTCAGCAGCCCCGAACGCTGCATGGTCCAGCTGAGCTGATTGACCATGACGCCGGAATACATGGCAAAGCGCGGCACCTCCGGCATGCCGGTCTCGATCGCCATCGACGGCAGGGTCCAGTTGCCTGAGCGGAACTCATGCGTATAGGGTCCCGGCGCGGTTCCGGTCGTGACCGGCGCCCCGAACGCGGCCTTCAGCCAGAAGCCGAAACCCTCGGCATCGATGGGGATGGTCAGATCGCCATCCGCGGTGATCGCATCCTTGACCGGGGCCAGCGGGTCCCGGCCATATCCCAGCAGCTCCGAGCCGAGCAGCGGCTGTTCGGCGCTCAGCGTCGAGGATGCGAAGGGCAGGCGGGTGAAGCCGCTGACGGGGGCGGTGCCATAAACAGTCTCGAACGCAGCCGCGAGTTGCGACCGCGCACCTTGGGCGCGTGCCATGGAAGGTTCCTTTCTATGGAAGCGATCCCGTGCCGGGACCGGGTCAGTGCAATGGCGGCTTGACCAGCGCGGCCAGCCTGGTGAGGCCCTTGGCGGTCACCCGCACCTGCTCGGTGACCTTTTCCGAACCATCGGCGCGCAAGACAGTGGTGATCCTGTGCTCGAGCAGGCTGGTCGCGGTCTTGCTGTGGTAGCCGAGAAAGCTCGCGCCGCCGGGGCGTTTGTAGATCCAGCCATTTTCCTGCAGCCAGAGAAACAGGTCTTTCGGGCGCATCTGCAAAAGCTTGGCGGCGTTGGTGATGCAGAATGACCCATCCGCCTGCGCGATCCGGTCCAGCTTCTCCTGTGCGGGCAGCAGCGCCTGCACTTTCTCTTGCAGGGCCACATGCTGTTCGCTGTAGCTGAGTAGCAGCGCCCGCAGCTGCGCCGGGTCGTTGAGGTCGGTGGCCGGGGCGCGGGCCACTTGCTCTTCCAGTTCCTGCCAGCGGTCGACCAGCCTTGCGGTGAACTCGGGCGAGAGCTGCGCCACGACAATGATGCTGTCGCGTTTCTCGAGCCGATAGACGGAAGTCGTGCGCAGACGGCCCAATGCATCCATATCCTGTTCATCCCCCATTGGGGGTTGGACGATGACACCGCGTGCGGCCAGCCGCTCGATGGATTGCTTTACCTTGTCATGGCGGCTTTCGAGAAGCTCGGCGATTTCGCGCGAAGACATGGTGAGCGGGCTGGCTTCCTGCGGGCCGGCTGGCAGATGCGAGATCATGGTGCTCATTTCTTTCTCCTGATATTCGATGCGGACCGGGGATTCGGGCCTGAATCAGACAGGCACATCCGCCCGACCGGCGGCGCGGCGCAGACCGGCGCGGCAAGGCCGGATTCCGCGCCGGTCCGGCCTTGTTCGCATCTCAACCCAGCGGATCGTTGCTGGTGTAATGCAGGGTCAGGATCAGCACCGCCGCCCTGATGGTCGGGGCACCCTCGACCGCCAGATCGGCAGGTTCGGGCGCGTCGGTCTCGATCCAGTCGCAAAGCCCGCCCAGCGTCCGGTCGGCGGCGATCACTTGCCCGATCCCCTCAGCCAGCGTGTCGAAGGCCAGTTCCAGGCCGGAGGATCCGCGCACGAAGACCTCGACCTCGGCGCGGTGCTGCCAGTGATAGCGCAGCGGCGACAGCGTGACTTCGGCCTCGCCCGGCGTTCCGTCGCGCAGGATCAGCAGCCCGGCGGCGGGGATGCGCTCGGGCAGGACCTCATTGCGCAGGACGATGGTGCCGCCGCCGATGCCCTGCAGGAGGGTGAACAGGGACGATAGAACCTGTTCGCGCCTGGTGGTCATGTGCGTTCCCAGCGAGAGACGATTGCGCCCGGCAGGGATGCCAGAGCGGCATTGGCCGGCTTCTCAAGATCCAGCCGCTTCTTCAGCCTGACCTGCGGCACCAGCAGAAAGATCGGCACCGAGGCGAGGCCGCGCCCGGTTCTGGACCGGGACACGGCCGCCCGACCGTGCTTGGTCAGCCGCGCCTCGGCGACCAGCAGGCTGGGGCCGGTTCGGCGATAGACGAAGATCAGCCGCAGCCCGGTGCGCGCCTCCCATTCGCCCGGCGTCGGGCGCTTGCCGCTGCGGCTCTTTCCGGCTGCCTCAAGCGGGATCGCCAGCCAGAACCCGCCCTTTGAGCGGATCAGCGGCCCGGTGTCATGGGCGTTCACGATCACCGGGGCGCGGGTCCAGACCATCGACGCGGCATTCATGCTGTGCCGCCCCTTGGGCCAGGTCTCCGAGCGGATGGTGCGGGCCAGCCGCTGGCCAAGGCCTGCGCTGGTGACCTGCCCCCGCCATGCGGCCTTGAGCGCGATCCCGGCATCGCGGATCCCGAAATGCACCGCCTTTTCGCCGGCCTTGACCTCATCGGCCATCAGCCTGGCGATATCCGCGATCTCGGCACGCAGCTTCATATGGGCCTCAGATCGAGGGTCACGATCAGCCGTTCCCGGTCGCGGATCGGCTCGCCCTGAACCTCGAAGGTCTCGCCGCCGATCACGATACGGTCGCCGGACTGGATTGACGGGGTTTCGGCCGCCATCACGTCGATGCGCACGGTCTCCGACCACACCCGCGCGCCACCATAGCTGGTCAACTCGTCAGAGGATTTGCGGATGGCGCGAATGGTGCTGCCGGGCCGAACCCCGCCCGGCAACCATGTCGCGTCAACCGCCATGTTCGGGTCCGCGAAGATCCGGGTCGCAGCGGTGGCAAAGGCGCTCATCAGACGGCCGCCCCGTTCAGACGGACGCGGCCGGTAGTTTCCCCAGCGCCGCCTCCGACCGCGAGCACCGCAATGCCGATCAGCGTGTTGGAGCCGACCGTGGTCGTGCAAGCCTTGGCGGTGTTGTCCCAATAGACCTTCGCGCCGACCGTCCAGGCCTGGGACGCGGTCTTCGGCAGATCATAGACGCCAGTGAGGTTGATGACGCCTTGCGCGCCATTGGCGATGGGGCCGGTGGCAACGCCGAAGATCGAGCCGATCAGAACGCCTGCGCCCGAGGCGATATCCGCCTCGGCGGTGATGGTGAGCGTGTTACCCGTTGCGATGAAGTTTTTCATGGGCTTTCTCCAGATGAGGGAAAGAAGGGAATGCGGGCCGATCACCGGTCCGCGCCGGTCAGGATCAGACCGGGGCCGGCAGCATCACGCGATGCCGGGATTCTTGTAGAGACCGCGCCAGTCGATGGCCTTGGCGCCGAAATCGTGACGGGCCTTGAACTCGATGCCATCGACCTCGAAGCCGACGCGATGCTCGGTATAGAGACCCTCCTGACCCGCCAGATAGGCGTATTCCACCGCACCGAAGGCGGGATCGGTGGCGGCGAACCACGGATCGGGACCGGCGGTATTCACCAGCCGGATTTCCTCGACCACCGAGAAGCGGTTCGAATAGGGGTTCACCTCGGCCGTGCTGCCGGGCGTGGTTGCGGCCAGTTGCTTGTGGATTTCGACCATCCGCTTTCCGGGCGGAACGATGATGTTGCGCGGCAGAACCGTGATCGCCCGGCCGTCCAGATCCTTCTGCACAGCGAAGGCGCGCAGCATCGCGGTCAGGGACTCCTCGGTGATCGCCGCCGCCGTGCCGAGGTTGCCGTGATTGGCATGAAACAGCGCGGTGCCGTCGCCCATGGCGGGGTTCGACAGCAGGATCGAATAGAGGATATCCGATTCAAGGTTCGCGGCCGAGGCACCGAAGGACTGGACGACCCGGTCGAAGGCGCGCAGGTCATCGTTGATCAGCATCTGCCGGCTGAAGCCGATAATGCGGCCATAGGTGGCGATCGCATAGCTTTCCTTGCCCTCGGTCGCGGTGCCATAGGTGAACTCGCCGCCTTCGGGCACCTTGACCAGATCGGGGGCGTTGCCGATCTGCAGGCGGTCAACGGGCCGGAAATCCCGCACCGTCACCCGCGTGGACCATGCCCCGAAGGTACGCGGGGTCGCGTCATAGGCGGCGCGCAGCGTCTGGTTGACCACGCTGCTGAGGATCGCCGGGAAGTCTCCGGTGCTGTGGTAACCCGCCGAGCGCATGCCCATGGCGAAACCTGCGATCTCCATATCGGGCATGGCGGCGGTGTTGACGCCGGCGCGCTCGACGGCATGGCGGGCCAGGTCCATCAGGCTGCGGAACGCGAATTCCCGCGATTGCGGCGATACCGCATGCAGCGATGGTGCCGCCCTGTGCATGATCGCGTCGGCAACCGCATCGCGATAGGCGGCATCGCCGGTGCCGCGGGCCTGCGCCGGGGCCAGCTCAATCGTGCGGCCCAGCGGGTTTGCCTCGCCCAGTGCGTCGAGGACCGCCTCGCGGGCGGCATCGATCGAGACGCCGCGTGCGATCAGGTCGTTGGCAAGGTCAGAGCCAAGATCGTGCCGGGCGCAGAGCGTCATGATGGTGCTGACCCGGCTGCGTTCTTCCGCGCGGATGCTTTCCGCGTCGGGCGCGGGCACGGCCGGGGCCGCTTGCGGGATGGCAGGGGTTTGCGCGGGGGCAGGGGCGTTGCGGGTTTCATCAGCACCCGCCGCAATGGTGTCTTCAGGCATGTTTCGTCCTTTCGTGGTGATCGCGCAGGGGAATTGCCGGGCGTCAGACTGCCTGGCTTCCGACCGCATGCCGGCGCCGGGATCGGCACCGATGGCGACGGCAGAGATTTCAAGCGGCTCCCAATCGACCGCGCGATAGAGGGCGCGCGGACCGCCATCGGTGCGGTCGGCCTTCGCCACCCGCTCAAAGCGATGGACCCGGTATCCGACCGAGACATTGCGGATGATCCCGGCCTTGATGTCGCGCCAGATCGGCTCGACCTCATCGCGCTCTGACAGCCGGATGCGGGCGAACCCCTGGCCGTTCTCGATGCGGATCGAGCCATTCTCGACCACGCCGAGAATGTCGGTCAGGCGCTGGGACGCATGCGAGTTCAGGAAAGGCGCGCCCGCGTTCAGACGGTCCAGCCGCATCGCGTTGGGCGACACGACCAGTTCTTCGTCGAACTCCTCGTCGCGCGCCCAGGAATAGCGCCGCACCTGCGCGCCGGTGGTCCAGAGAACCTCGAATGTGCGCGAGGCGTCATCGACAGATTGCATTGTGCCGGCCCGCCCGATCACGGGCAGGTCGAGAATTTCCTCATTCTCCATGGTGGTCTCCGTCAGTTATCGCCGCTGGGGGGCGCGGTCGGGTCGGTGGTCTGGACAAGGCCAGCCTTGCTGACCTTGCGCGGGTCGCTGTCGAAGACGAGGCCAGCGGCATCGGCCTTCCTGGCGAAATCGGCCCATTCGCTGAGGATTTCCTCAGGGTCATATCCCCGCCGCGCGATCTGTTGCGGCAGGGTCGAGAAGCCGGAGCGCACCTCCAGCAGATCGGCCTGCACGTCCTGCAGCGGATTGACACTCTCGAACTTCGGCGGCCCCCATTCCGCAAGAATCTCGACGCCATCCGGCAGCAGGCCCTGCGACTGTGCCTCCTTGATGAACCAGCGCCAGATCGGCTCGCAGAACATCGGGATCACGGTCTGCCACTGGATCTGCTCGACCATGCGGCGGAATTCGTTCAGGCCCGCACGGGTGGACGAGAAGTTGGCCTGCGACAGATCACCGGTCATCATCGCATAGGGTACCCGGAAGCCGGCGGCGATGATGTGAAGCTGGGTCCGGTGCCATTCATAGACGCCAGCCGTCGAGGCCGGTTGGTTGAACTTGATGTCCTTGCCGCCGCGGGCATAGGCGATCAGGCCCGGCTCGAACTGCTCGACCCGGTTGCCCATCCCGTCCTCGATCACCGGGGCGATGGATTGCTGATCCTCATCCGCGCCGAAAACGATGCCGACCAGACAGGCTTCGGTTTTCTTGCGCACCAGTTCCGCGGTCTGCCAGTCGTCGACATCGCGGATCGCCCGCATGGCCGGGGTGCCCCAGGGCACGCCCCGGCTCTGGACCCGCTGGCGTTCAAACAGATGCGCCACGTCCTGCGCCCTGAGGCGCACCGATTCCAGGCGGTGGTTGACAATGGGGTCGTTGTGACCGGGATGATCCGGAAACATCCAGTAGGCGACGCGCCGGCCATCCCGGTCGGTCTCGATCCCCTGGCTGATCCGGGTCCCATCGGCGCGGTTGTCAAAGCGTGCGCTGTCGAGGTGATCGGCCTCGCGCAGCTCGATGCGCAAACGCAGATCACGCGCGTGTGCGCCACGACGATAGCGGGCCACCGCGAAGACCTCGCCGCCCTCGATCATCTCGCGCACGGCGAGGCAGAGAACCCCATGGAAATCCGTGTGCCCATGATCGTCGCAACGGGCGGCCCAGCGCCGCCACAGATCGTCGACCTGTCTGTTCAGCGCCGGATCGGGGGTCGCGGCGCGGGGCCGGATGCCGGTGCCGACGATATTGTTGACCAGCACCTGCACCGCCTGCGCGGCGATGGGGTTGTTGCGCACCAGATCGCGCATGCGGTCGCGCAGCGTGGCCCCGGCCGCAGCGATTTCCGCATCCGCCGCCGTTCCACCGACTTTCCAGCCTGCCGTTCCACGCCCCCTTGAGGCGGCCTCATAGCCACGCCGCAGGTTTGAAATCGCCACCCGCGCGGCATAGCGCCGGGCGGCAGAGCGTGGCGAAACCACCGACAAGGCAGCATCCATCAGCCCCCAGCGCACGTCCGGGGTGATCTCCTTCGGTCCTGCCATGGTCAGCCCCTATGGAAACCGGCAAAGCCCGCCACGGGCAAGGGACGGCCCGATCCGGCTGCCATTTCGCCCTCGATGGTGCGGATGCGGCTCAGCAGATCGGCGGCCGAGCCGTATTCAAGGGTCTTTCCATCATAGCTGACCCGCAGGGTGCCCGAGGCATAGGCCCGGCGCAGCGCGTCAAGTTCACTCTCGGTCCAGGCCATCAGAACCAGCTTCCTCTTTGTCTCTTGCCCAGCCAGCCCGACGGGCGGGGCGGCGGCGGTTTCAACGGTTGACGATGCGGTTGCCCGGCCGGGCGCGCATCACTCGTGCCGGGCATGAGCTGCGCGCGCAGATCGTCCCATTTGGCGCCGTCCCAGCGATCCACGCCCATCAGCCAGGCGCAGGCGCGGGCATAGACCCGGCAGTCCAGCGCCTCGTTGCGGTCGCGGGTCTGCTGCCATTCCAGCTTCTGGAAGCCCTGGCGGGTCTTGATGGTCATCAACTGCTCGGCGGTCAGCTGCTTGGTCCATTCCGCCGTGGTCCCTTTCGGGATGTGGACGAAGCCGGCCGGCCAGCCGCTGCCGTCGGCGATGTCCTCGTCGGTGGGCGCGGCGAGGCGTAGCAGGCGATAGGTCTCGGATTTGAACACCGCGCCGGCGACCTTCCACAGCCGCACCCCGCGGCGAAACTTGCGCCCGCCCTCGGTCACATCGACATAGCTCGGGCCGTCCACCGGGGTGGAGCGGTCAAAGCCGCCGACGCCCTTGATCGCGATTACCTGGCCGTGGCCCATCTTGCGGCACCAGCCATAGACCGCATCGGTGGTCGCGCCGTCGCCGGTGTCGATCGCCAGCCGCGCCAACGCCATGCGCGCGCCGCCGGCATGGGGCCAGGTCTCGGCCAGAAACCCGGTCAGATCGTCCCAGACCTCCTCGCGGGCCGTGTCGCCTTCCAGCACCACATGATCGACCAGCCAGGATTCAAGGTTCTCGCCCCAGCCCCAGACGTCGATCTCGATCCGGTCGCGCTGCACATCCGCGCCGGCCGTCAGGATCAGCGCGCGCTGCGGCACCTCCCCCAGATGCCAATCCTCGCGCCGCTCATAAAGGCGCTGCCAGTCCGGGGCCTCGCCGCGTTCCTGCCAGGTCTCACCCAGCACCGTGTTCTTCAGCGTCTTCAGCGCGGCCTCGTTACCGACCGCCTGCTCCCAATCCTGCGCGATCTTCGACCAGCTGAGCCAGCCCAGCGGCGAATAGAGGCCGCTGATGTGATATCCAACGATCCCCGCCGCCCGCGCCCGCTCCAGCATCTCCGGCTCGGCGGTGGGCAGCCATGTCGCGCCATTCGCCTCGTCCATCATCTCGGTCTTGTGGCGCTCGGCGATGGGCTGATCGCAGTGTTCGCAGACATAACGCGTGGTTTCCGGCCGGCCCGACTGCCAGCGCAGGCGTTCGAACTTCAGCCATTGCAGGCCGCCGCAATGCGGGCAGGGGACATGGTATCGCTGCTGATCCGACAGCTCGTATTCCCGCTCGATGCGCGAGAGGCCCTTCACGGTCGGGGTCGAGGCCAGAAACAGCTTGCTCCGATGCCCGAAGCTGATCGTGCGCGCCTCGGCCAGCGCGATGGGATCGCCCTCGCCATCGAGATCGCCCGGATAGGCGTCCACCTCGTCCAGAAACACCCAGCGCGCCGGCATCGAGCGCAGGCCCACGGCGCTGTTCGCGCCGGTCAGGATCAACTGCCCACCGGGAAACCGCTTGCCGAGAATGGTATTGCCGCTGTCCTTCGATCGCGACGGCATCACCAGCGCCCGCAGCTCCGGGCTTTCCTCGATCAGCGGGTCGATCCGCTGCTGCGACAGGCGTTTTGCCAGATCGACGGTCGGCTGGACCGCCAGAAACGGCCCCGGCGCGCGGTGGATGCAGAAGCCGACCCAGTTGTTGCCGCCTTCGGTCGCGCCCACCTGCGCGGCCTTCTGGAATACCACCCGTCGCGCCGGGCTGGCCGGCGACAGCGCATCCATGATCGCCCGCATGAAGGGCGTGCGGGCGGTGCGATAGGGGCCGGCCTCGCTTGCTGCGCGCGAGGACAGGATCCGGTGCCGATCCGCCCATTGGCTGACCGTCAGCGCCGGGTCCGGCGCCAGACCAGCCAGCCAGGCATTGCGGATATCCTCGGCGCCCTCGAAATCAGCCAGCGCCACGGATCGTCTCCCCTCGCGCCTGCCGGATCGCGCAGAGAACGGCCCCGGCGCCTTCCGCATCCGCATCCCGTTGCTCGCGGGCTTTCCTCGCTCTGATCCGCGCCATTGTCCTGTCGATCAGCAGGCCGAACGCCTGCCGGCGCCGCGCCTCGGCGCGCCATTCATCGTAAGTCAATCTTCACCTCCGCAAGATCGGCCAGGTGCTGGCGCAAATAATTGTCCAGAACCTGCTCCATCCGATGGACATCGACGCCCAGATCGGCGGCCATGTTGGCGGCCACCCGGGCCGGCCAGTTCTGCCAGGCGTCGCGTTCGCGCCGGGCCAGATCGAAGACCATGGTGGTGGTGCGCGCCCGGTCGACCAGCTCGCCCTTCATCCTGGCGAGCTTGACCTTGGCGGTTTGCGCCTTCAGCACCTCATTGGCCATCCGCGCGCGCAGGAACGACACTTCGCCGCCCGTGCCGGGATCGGGATCGGCGCCGGCCTCGCGCAGGGTCTCGCCCACCGACTCGATGGCGGCGCGCGGCACCGGCCTGGTCGCGGCGCTGGCGCGGGCGGTGCCGGCCGCCGTGGCGGTCCCCAGCGCCCGCGCATGAGCGCCGCGCTGCTTGGCCGGGTCGGTCTGCGCGTCCCATTGCCGGTCGGCCGTCACCGGATCGATGCTGCCATCCGGCTCGAGACTGATGCGCCCCGAGGAGATTGCCTTGCCCACCGCCGTGTGGCTGACGCCGCGATGCGCCGCATATTGACGGCGCGACATGCCCATTCCGCGTGACCCTTCCGGCTTGCGCCCAAGCATCTGGGCAGATTACATAAAGCAATGATATTGCTGCGATTATGCTACACTTCCGGCCTGTGGTGAGCGATTCTGATGGCACGAAAACGATGCAGTTCAGACGCCGGAGAGCACCCCATGACCATGGCCATCACCACCACCCGCGCCGAGAAAGCCCACCGCAACAGCGGCGCCGCGCTCACCGCTTTCCTTGGCAAGAAGACCGAGATCGACACCATGCTCGCCCGCCTCGCCGCGCTGAGCGACGATCATTTCAACGCCAGCCCCGACGCGGTGAACTGGGGCCATGTCGGCACGCTGGAGCATTATGCCAGCCTTCTGCGCCAGATCACCGACAGCGCTTTTGGCGAAGGGGAGCATGCGCGATGATCCCGCTTTCCGAAACCCAGAGCCTGATCCTCAGCCGTGCCGCCGCGCGCCCCGGCAATCTGGCGCTTCCCTTGCCCGACAGCCTGCGCGGTGGTGCCGCCGCCAAGGTGGTGGAGGCGCTGCTTGCCAAGGGCCTCGTCGAGGAGGTCGAGGCCAATATTCGCCGCAGCGAGCCGCTCTGGCGCGAGACCGGCGATGGTCATGGCACCACGCTGCTTGCCACCGAGGCCGGGCTGGCCGCCGTCGGCATCGAGCCGCTGGTGGCGGGCGCCATCGCCGGGGCAAGGCGCGGGCGGATGGAGCGGGAAGCGGCCGCTGCGGTTGCTCCCGAGGCCCAAAGGCCCGCGACCACCCGCGCCGGCACCAAACAGGCGGCGTTGATCGCGCTGCTGCAGCGACCCGAGGGCGCGAGTGTTGCAGAGGCGGCGGCCGCCCTTTCGTGGCAACCCCACACTGTGCGCGGCGCCATTTCCGGGGCCCTGAAAAAGCGGCTCGGGCTGACCATTGCCGCAGAGAGAATCGACGGACGCGGGACCGTTTACCGCATCGCCACGGAGGGCTGAGCCATGATTTCCTTCAATTGCCTGCCGGAGCACGAGACCTTGGGCGAATTCGCCCGGCGCGAATGCGTTGAGAGCATCGACATCCGGTTCTGCCGCAACGATGCGGAAGCGGGCGCCGATGAGGCATTCATCGCCACCTGCGCACCGGCGGAGGCCGAGTTCGCCACCATTTATGGCATCACCGATCTGGGCGAGGCCCGCGCCATCCATGATGTCGATCTCGACGCAGCAGGGGCCGATGAACTGGCAGCCGCCTGCCGGGCGCTGTTCGTGGCGATTCTTGCCGCGCGGCGCGATCCGCCTGACGCCGCCCCGCGCCATCAGGCGGAACAGGACGCCATCAGTGCCCTGAGCTCGCCCATGGACTGACACAGGCCATCGTCTGTCATATGGTCGCAAACCGGATGCGGGTCGGGGGAATGCGCCGATCCTCTTCGCACTGCCTGTTGGCGGATCGCCTCGAACAGCCGCCGCAGGGCGAAGGAGCGGATCAGCGATACGCCGGTGAAGATGGCGCCGATGGCGAGATGCTGTGCCGGTGCGGCGTGAAACCCGAACAGCGGAAACACCAGCGCCTGCACTGTGACCGCGACCCAGAAGCCGACGGCAACGTTGGCGATAGCCTCGACCATCGACATCGCGCGCGACTGTTTCATGCCGCCAGCGCCTTGCGCGTCGCAGTCTCTGCCTCGAAGCTCGCGCCGGTCTCTGCATGGGTGGCGGTCTCGCCCGTCATCAGCTGCCAGCGCCGCACCGCGACGTCGCAATAGGCCGGGTCCAGTTCCATCCCGAAACAGATGCGCCCGAGGTTCGTCGCCGCGATCAGTTGCGACCCGGAGCCGGTGAACGGCTCATAGAGCAGATCGCCCGGATCGCTCCAGGCGGCGATCATCTCCTCGGCAAGCCTGACCGGGAACACCGCCGGATGCGCGCCGCCGGCAATAGCGCCCTTGTGGCGCATCACCCGGATCACGCTGTCGGGGATGCGGTGGCTTTGGATCGCGTTGCCGGCGCCGTGCTTGGCGCTCACCGTGCCATCGGCCGCGCGCAACCCGCCGCCGCCCAGCACCTCGCCGGCATGCTTGCTCTCCACCGTCTTGTTAGGCCGCCGTGGCACCCGATTGAAATGGAAGACGAACTCATGCGCCGGGGCATAGCGCCCGTTCCAGTCGCCGGGCAGGCCGGGCCCCTGATCCCAGACATACCAGCCGAAGCGGCGCCAGCCCTGCGTCCGCATCCATTGGGTCCAGGCGTCCCAATAGGGGATCCATTCGCTGTCGCGATGCACCAGCCCGAGATTGACCAGCAGCTGCGCATCCTCGCTCACCGGCGCCGACGCGAACACGCCCTGCATCAGCCGGTCCCAATCGCTGACCTTCTCCTTCGCCGCGCCGTAATCGCGCTGCTGGCCATAAGGCGGCGAGGTGAAGAGGAGCGTGGCGCGCTGCCCGTCCATCAGCCGCGCGACCGCCGCCGCATCCGTGCTGTCGCCGCACAACAGCCGGTGATCGCCAAGGATCCAGATATCGCCGGGGCGAGTGACAGGATCCTCTGGCAGGTCAGGGATGCCGTCCTCTTCTTCTTCCGGAACGGCGCCGAAACCCGATGCCTCGGCGTCTCCGAGCAGATCGGCCAGCTCGTCATCCGAGAATCCGACCAGATCGAGGTCGAAGTCCAGCCCCTGCAGCGCTGCCAGCTCGGATCGCAGCAGTTCCTCATCCCAACCCGCGTTCTCGGCGATGCGGTTGTCGGCAATGACCAGCGCCCGCCGCTGAACCGCGCTCAGATGCGCCAGCCGGATCACCGGCACCTCAGCCAGCCCGAGGCGCTGCGCCGCCATCAACCGCCCGTGGCCGGCGATGATGACCCCATCCGCGCCGATCAGGATCGGATTGGTGAAGCCGAACTCGGCAATCGAGGCGGCGATCTGCGCGATCTGATCCGGCGAATGGGTGCGGGCATTGCGGGCGTAGGGGGTCAGGTTGTCGACCGCGATCAACTCGATCTGCATCACAGTTCGAAATCCGGCTCGAGGGCGCCCATCGCCTTCAAACGGTCGATGATCGGCTTCATGTCCGCGGCAACCTTCTTCCAGTCCGTCGCAGCGAACTCTTGCGCCCATTGTGACGCATCCCATTCGGGAAACGTCACCCCGCCGATCTGCTCTGCCGGCATCATCATCTTGTTTCGCATCACGCGGGTTCATCCATCGGCCAGCAATTCAGATGCGAGAGTTCTGAGTGCATGTGCAGCAACCAGGGGGACCACGCCATTGCCACAGAGCCGAAGCCGGTCCACCCGGTGGGCCAGCCCATCAGCGCCTCGACGAATTGCGGGTTCAGCGTTCGGGGCGCGTCTGAGGTATCGCTGCCAGCCATCGGTGTCACAAGGACCTGGCGGCCAAGCAGCCCGTTCACCGGCGTGTTGGCAAGGCTTGTCGCCCCATCCTTGTGGTCGCGCGCGGTGGGCGTCATCCACAGCCGCAGCATTTCGGTCCGGTTGCCGCCGCTCGAGCGGATCCCGGAGCAGGCGCGCGGGGTCGGCCAGCTCGTCCCCCTCGCGGATGGCGAGGATGAACAGCCGCTCGCGCCGATGGGGCGCACCGACTTCCGCCGCCGTGAAGAGGCCTGCCGCAAGCCTGTAGCCCAGGCCGACCAGTCCGCTGGCGACTTCGGGGAAGCCGAGGCGGAGATGATGGGCGACGTTTTCGAGGAAGACGAAGGGAGGCTCAACCTCGCCGATGATGCGGGCGACATGCGGCCAGAGGTGGCGCGGGTCCTTGGGGCCCCGGCGCTTGCCCGCCACGCTGAACGGCTGGCACGGATACCCCGCAGTGACGATATCCACCGCGCCGCGCCATGGGCGGCCGTCGAAGCTGGCAATATCGTCCCAGAGAGGCGCTGGATCCAGGGCCGCATCTTCCATCCGCGCCACGATAATGGACGCGGCGAAGGCGTCCCGCTCGACGTAACCCACAGTTCGATAGCCGGGGACGGCGAGGGTGATTCCCAGCTCGAGACCGCCTGCGCCGGAGCACAGCGACAGGCCGAAGAGGTATGCGTCTGCGGTTCCGGCAGGCAGGCCGGAGGAAGATACAACCAGGTCATGCATGGCCTCACGCGGCGGTTCTGCGCTTGCGCGCGGGTTTTGGCTGGGGGTCGGGGTCGCTGGCCTGCGTGGCGGGGGTGCCGGGACTGGCGCTTGACCGCTCCCCGGAAATTTCGGTGAAGGACCGGCCGTCGCCCTCTAGCACCGCCGCGCCGCCGGTGAGGTTCTGCCAGCGCTCCACGGCGACATCGGCATAGGCCGGGTTCAGCTCGATGCCGAGGCAGGTGCGGCCGGTGGTCTCGGCGGCGATCAGCGTGGTGCCGGATCCCATGAACGGCTCATAGATCGCCTGTCCGGGGCTGGAATTGTTCAGGATGGGGCGGCGCATGCATTCGACCGGCTTTTGCGTACCGTGCACGGTCTCGGCATCCTGATCGCGATGCGAGATGTGCCAGAGCGTGGTCTGCTTGCGGTCGCCGGCCCAGTGGCCCTTGCCCTTGGCGCGAACGGCATACCAGCAAGGCTCGTGCTGCCAGTGGTAATCGCCGCGGCTGAGGATCAGCCGATCCTTGGCCCAGATGATCTGCGAGCGGATGTTGAAGCCGCTGGCGATCAGGCTGTCGGCGACCGTGGTCGCGTGCAGGGCGCCATGCCAGACATAGGCCACATCGCCCGGAAACAGCGCCCATGCCTCGCGCCAGTCGGCGCGGTCGTCGTTCAGCACCTTGCCGGTGCGCTTCGTGGCTGATGCGCCGGCCTGGTTGCGCCAGTTCGGGTCATATTCGACCCCATAGGGCGGATCGGTCACCATCAGCAGCGGCGTCACCCCGCCCAGCACCCGCTCGACATCCGTCGCCACGGTGCTGTCGCCGCAAAGCAGCCGGTGGGGCCCGAGGATCCACAGATCGCCGGGGCGCGAGACCGGCTCGGCCGGCGGCTCGGGGATGTCATCCTCGCTCTCGATGGCTCCGGCCGTCTCCGGTGCCTCGATTTCCGCGAGCAATTCGCCGAGTTCGTCATCCGAGAAGCCGACCAGATCGATGTCGAACCCGTCCGCGCGGATCAGTTCGATCTGCTCGAGCAGGATCTCGGTGTCCCAGCCAGCGTTCAACGCGATCTTGTTGTCCGCGACAACCAGCGCCCGGCGCTGCGCTGCGTTCAGGTGCGCCAGCACGATCACCGGCACCTCGGAAAGCCCCAGCCGCTGTGCGGCCATCAGCCTCCCGTGGCCGGCGATGATCACGCTGTCCTCGCCGATCAGGAGCGGGTTGGTGAAGCCGAATTCCGTGATCGAGGCCGCGATCTGGGCGATCTGGTCTTCCGAATGCGTGCGGGCATTGCGCGCATAGGGCACCAGCTGCCCGGTTGGCATCATCTCGATCTGCAAGGTGCGAACTCCAAAAGAAAAGACCCGCTGCGACAGGGCAGGCGGGTCCAAAGTGACGGACAGGCGAATGTCCGAGGGACGGTGAAGGGGCCGGCAACCCTGGCAACCCAAAGTGGCAACCGACGGGTGGAAACCCAGAAAAATCCTTTGGCGCTAGCGGACTAGCGCGCTCATGCCCCCCGCATAGCGTTGCCGCTGCGGAGGAACCAAGGCCGGGGGTAGGCGGCCGCAGGGCGGCTTTCGCCCCGATCATGGGATGAATATGGCCCGTATCGCCTGCTTTTGTCGCGCCCTAAGTTCAACCCTTTCGCGCCCTCACGGCGGCCCCTTCGCGGCCTCGCCGTCCCGCTTCGCGCCCCGCGCGTCCCCGCTGGTTTTGGCGCTGTGCGGGCGGCGGCTGGTTTTTCGCTGTTTGTTCAGGCGGTTGGCGATGGTGACCAGCGCAGCCGTCCAGCGTCGCCATGCGGTCGAACGCACGCAGCCCACAGCGCGGCAAATCTGCTTCCAGCGGTGGCCCTCGGCCCGCATCCAGACGATGCGGCGGTTGTCGATCACGGCCTGCTCGGACTCGCCGCCGATCAGCGCCAGCCATTCCAGCGCCTCCTCCATGCGCTGGATCTCGCGGGCGTTCGGGATCACCCGCATCCGCGCCTCCTCATAGCCATAGGCATGCCTGGCCTCGTGGACGTAATCCGGCCAGGAGCGGCCATAGCCACGCGCGCCCGATCCGGGCGGGTTGGGCAGACGTCGCAGCGTCAGCGCAGCTTCCTCGAAACGGTCCTCGACCTCGCGCGGCGTGATCATCGGTGGTCCTTTCGGGCGGGGTCGGGCCGGGCGGGAACGGGGACACCGCGCAGGGCGAGACGCTCGGCGCTGGTCAGCCCGGCCTCCAGCAGGGCCAGCGCGACGCTGTTGCTGATGGCACTGGGGGGCAGATAGCGATCCGCGTTCACCCAGTCGGCATAGAAGCGCAGCTGCGGGTTGGCCGGGGCGCCGGCGTTCTCTGCGCCTTGCGGCCTTGCCGGCTGGCGCAGGCGCTGGCGATGGGCCGCGCGCACCGCGTCGGTAAAATAGGCCCAGGTCCGGATCGGGCTGATGCGGATCGTCGGCGTGCGCGCCCGGATCACCGGCAGGATGTCGGCCTCGAGGTCTATCCCCTCGCGCAGCCAGCCCTCGATCTCCTCGGCGGTCCCGGTGATCGCGGCGCGCGATGCCGGGCAGAGACCAGGGCCGGCGACGGCAAGGCAGCGTGCCTGCGGGTCGGAGTTATCCACAGCCGTATCTTCGGCTGGGGGCGTAGTAGTATCTTTATAAGGATGGTTCGGGTGAACGTGGTTCACGGGGTCATGTGAACCTGGTTCACGGGTTACCCGTGCATCAGATTCACGGGGTGAACGTGGTTCACGGGTCGAGGGCAGGTTATCCACAGCCTCGATCACGATGGAATACTCCACCGTGAAGCCGTGCTTGCAGTCGCGCTGACCGGTTTCGGCGACCAGCCCGTCGCGGATCAGCTCCTGGATCGCCAGCTGCACGGCGCGTCGCGACAGCTCCAGATCGCGGGCGATATTGGCTTTCGAGGTCCAGATACCACTGCCGTCATCGGCGGCCTTGTCGGCCATGTAGCTGAGCACCGATTTGCGCGTGGCCGAGCCGACCAGGCGGCGCTGGACCGAGGCCGAGATCAGATTGCTCATCGCCGGCCTCCCTCGAGGATTTCCTCGATCGACCGGGTCTCGAAGGCGGTGGGCGCGATGAAGCGCAGCACCGCCTCCCAGTCCACGGCCGCAACCAGCGCCCAGATCAGCAGCCCGGCGAGAAGCACGAGCATGATCAGCATCAGCGCGAAGACGATGGCCCATGCGACGGGGCGACGCCGGTCATCACTGCCACCGCTCATCGTGCCGCCCTCCCGCGGCCGGCGGTCTTGCGGCTCTCCTGCTCCAGCAGCCAGTCGCGCACGGCGCCGCGCCGATAGAGCACCTTGCGCCCGATGCGGATGCAGGGCGGGCCGATGCGCCGGGTCTCCCAGCGCTTCAGCGTGTCGGCGCTGATGCCGATGATGCCGGCCAGTTCCTTGCGCGGCATCCAGTCATCCAGCAGCCCTTCATGGGCGATTGCGCCGGTCTCGGCAGTGATCATGGTCTGATCGGTCATCATCCGGTCCTTTCCCCGTGGTTGTGGGGCAAGCGAGAGCACAGGCGGAGGACCGGCGGCGCGGCGCGGACCGGCGCCGGAAGCGCCGGATGTGCGCCGGTCCCATGTTTCATGGGGTTTGCGGGCTTTTGGGTGTGATTCGGTGGGGCAGGGCGGGACGCCGGAAGCACCGGCCGCCGCCTGCCGGAGACAGGGGGTGCTGACGCTGCGCGGAAGCGCCTAATCAACCCATGCGTGCGGAAGTGCCAGAGGCATCGGCTTGAAAGGCAAGCCTTTCAGAAAATCAACAATTCAGGAAACACACGATGCCTCTGCCAAACCGCGTGATCTACACGCTGACCGAAGCTGCCGCCCGCTGGAACTGCCATATCGCCGATATCGCCGAATGGGCCATGTCCGGTCAGTTGGATATCACCATCGCGATCCCGCCCACGCGTTTTGGGGCCGAGATCATCTCGGACCTGGTGGTGATTGCGCCGGGTGATATTCTGGCGATGTTTCGCCGCTGCGGGACCGGCCCGCGCGAAGGGGTGATCCGCCGCGTCCGCATGCCGGGCGGCGGCGAGTGGAAACACATCCCGCTGCCCGATGCCGGGCTGCGGGTCACCCGCGACGACCTGTTGATTCAGGCCGGCACGCTGGCGCGTTTCGAGGAGGAGCACGGGGTGTTTCGCCGGGTCAACTCCAACCCGACCAAAAGCTATGATTGGGAGGGCTTTTATGGCGCCTTGATCCTGCGCCTCTTCCAGCGCGGCCTGCCCGAGAAACAGGCCGACCTCGTAGGTGAAATGCTGGACTGGTTCATTGCCAACAGCACGGATGGTGATGCGCCCGACGAAAGCACGGTCCGCAAGCGGGTCAGCCCGATCTTGCGGATGCTGAACGCGGAGGCGTGACCTCCTCGGCCGGGGGTGCTGAATGCACGAGCCTCGGCCGTATCCGCATCATGTCGGCCACCGCATCGACGCCGGCCCGTAGCGGCGAATCCATCAGATGCGCATAGCGCATGGTGGTGCTGGATTGCGAATGGCCCAGCAGCTTGCCGATCATCTCGAGTGAGGCGCCGCCGCTGACCAAGAGCGAGGCAAAGGTGTGGCGCAGGTCATGGATGCGCACTCCGGGCAGCCCGGCCTGATCCTGAATGCCCTTCCAGAAGCGGCGAATCTCCTGCACTGGCTGGTCCTTGTCGGCGACATCACCGGGAAACAGCCAGTTGCAGCCGACCGGCACGGCGGAAAGCCGCGTGCGCACCAAGGCCGCTGTCTCTGCCGAGATCGGCACGCGGTGAATGCGGCGCTGCTTGGTATTGGCGGCGGGCTTCACCCATGTGTTGCGCTCCAGATCGAAATGCTCGAAGCGCGCGGTCCGGACCTCGCCCAGCCGAGCCCCGGTCAGCATGCACATGCGGATGATGCTGGCGCCGCGCTGGTCCTCGGCCGCGCCCAGCGCCTCGCTAAGCCGCGCGATCTCCTCCATGTCGAGGAACCGCTCGCGCTCGGTCTCGACGCGGCGACGAAAGCCCACCGCCGGATTGTCCGGGCGCATCCGCCATGCGATGGCGAGGTTGAAGACCCGGCGCAGCATCTCGCCGGCGCGATTGGCCCGCACAGGCGTGGGCTTTGGCGGCTTCAGCGGGGTGCGGCGCTTGGTCTTTGGTTTCTTCTTGGCAGGGCGGGAGCGCCCCTCGGCGATCAGGTTCAGCACCCGTTCGACATCCGCCGGCTCGATCTCGGCCACCAGCCGGTGCTTCCAGTGCGGCATGATCAGCTTGTGCAGCATGGATGCCTGATCGGCGGCATTGCGCGGCGCCAGATGCGTGGCATGTTCGCGCAGGTAGCGCGCCACCAGATCGGGAAAGCGCGGCGCCTCGCGGATTTCCTCACGCTCGGCCAGCGGATCCAGCCCGCCATCGACATCGCGGCGCAGCGCCTTGGCGCGCTCGCGCGCGGCGGTGACGTTCCATTCCGGCCAGCGCCCGATGGTCAGCCGCCGCTGCCGCCCGGCCGCGCGGTAGTCGAACATGAAGCTGCGCCCGCCGGATGGATAGATGCAGATCGACAGCCCCAGCACATCGCTGTCGAAAATCTGCCATGCCTTCGACCGCGGCTCAGCCGCCCGGACCAGTTTTTCCGTCAGTCTTTCTCTGTTTCGCAATGCCCTGCACTCCGTTTTCCGCTCCGACACAGGCGTAGAAGCGCCGGCTTATCAACGAGATGATTCCCAGACCGGAAGACAGGCGCGGACCGGCGCCGGAAGGGCACAATCCGCGCCGGTCGGGTGGAAGGGGGGCATCGGGGGGCGGAGGACGGGAGGGAATCGGTCAGTTGCATATGGATTCAACCGCAACGGGCGGCTAGGTTCTGTTTCAGGCCCTCGAGCGCCTGATGATAAAAAGAAAACCTTGTTCCGGGACAGGCGGTACTGATGCAGTTGCGTGATTTGTTGGATTCCTACCGCCAGGCTGCCCGGTCCGAGCGCGAGAAGGGCGATTACTTTGAGCGGGTCGTTCGCGTTTATCTGGAAAACGACGATGCGCAAAAGCAATACTATTCCGCCGTTGTGCCTTTTGCCCAATGGGCGAAGGAGCAGGGCTGGAGCAAGGCCGACACCGGCATCGACCTGGTGGCGACGCTGGCCGATGGCTCGGGTTATGCTGCGATCCAGTGCAAATTCTATGCGCCCAATCACACGATTCAGAAGCCCGATATCGACAGCTTCATCTCGGCCGCCTCCAATGATCTGTTTACGCGGCTGATCATTGCCGACACCACGCAGAAGGAATTCGGCAAGAACGCCAGCGGGACGCTCGACAAGCTGTCGAAAGACTGGAACCGCATCAGCATCAGCGAGCTGGAGGCCAGCCGCATCGACTGGTCGCAGTTCCTGCGCACCGGCACCGTCAGCCTCGCCCCGAAGAAACAGCTGCGTCCGCACCAGCGCGATGCCCTGAAGGCCGTGACCGAGGGGCTGGCGGAAGCCGATCGCGGCAAGCTGATCATGGCTTGCGGCACTGGCAAGACCTTCACCGGGCTGCGGATCGCCGAAGCCCTGGCGGGTCCGGGCAAGCGGGTGCTGTTCATGGTGCCATCATTGGCGCTGATGTCGCAGACCGTGCGCGAATGGAGCAATGACCGCCAGCAGGAGTTCACCGCGTTTTCGGCCTGCTCGGATGTGAGGATCGGGCGCAATGCCGATGCCGACAGCCTCGATCTGAATGTCCATGATCTGGCCTTCCCGGCAACCACTGATCCGCAGAAGCTCACCCAGCAGGTCGCGGCGGCGCCGTCCAACCGCATGACCGTGGTATTCTCAACCTATCATTCGATCGACGTGCTGACCCGCGCCCAGAAAACCCATGGCCTGCCGGAATTCGATCTGGTGATCTGCGACGAGGCGCATCGCACCACCGGCGTCACGCTGAAGGACGAAGACGACAGCACCTTCGTGCGCATCCACAGCAACGACCATGTGGCGGCGAAAAAGCGCCTCTACATGACCGCGACGCCGCGCATCTTCGGCGATGCCGCGCGGCGCAAGGCCGATGACCACGATGCCGAACTGGCCTCGATGGATGATGAGGACAAGTTCGGCAAGGATCTGTTCCACCGGGGCTTTGGCTGGGCGGTCGAGAACAACCTGCTGACCGATTACAAGGTCGTGGTTCTGGCCGTCGATGAGGGGCTGATCTCGACCACCATCCAGAACCGCCTCAAGGACGGGCCGGAGCTGACCCTCGATGACGCGACCAAGATCATCGGCTGTTACAAGGCGCTGACCAAGGCCGACCTGGCCGAAGACCTGGCCTTCGATCCACGCCCCATGCGCCGCGCGCTGGCCTTCTGCCAGACCATCGCCAAGTCGAAGATCATCGAGGACGAGTTCACCAAGGTTGTCGATGAATATACCGGCAGCGAGCTGATCGACGATGCCCGCCACCTGACGACCGAGGTGCGCCATATCGACGGCACCTTCAACGCCACCGCCCGCGATGAGATGCTGAACTGGCTCAAGGCCGATGCGGGCGAGGATACCTGCCGGATCCTGACCAATGCCCGCGTGCTGTCCGAGGGCGTGGATGTGCCCGCGCTGGACGCGATCATGTTCATGCACCCGCGCAAAAGCCAGATCGACGTGGTGCAATCGGTCGGCCGCGTCATGCGCCGGGCCGAGGGCAAGAAGATGGGCTATGTCATCCTGCCCGTCGCCATCCCGCCCGACACCACCCCCGAAGAGGCGCTGAAGGACAATGAGCGCTATCAGGTCGTCTGGCAGATCCTGAACGCCTTGCGCGCCCATGACGAACGCCTCGACGCCCGCATCAACCAGGCTAAGCTGGGCGAGGATATCAGCGACAAGGTCGAACTGGTGCGCATCTCCTCCGAATCCGAGCTGCGCGAGCTGACCGCCGTGGTCGATGACTTCTCCACCAGCAAGACCCGCGCGGAAAAGACCGGCGCCGGGATCGGCCAGGAAGGCCGCGACCCGACCATCACCGATCTCGGCCCCGAACAGGGCAGTTTCGTCTTTGACGAGTTCACCCGCGCCATCATGGCGAAGATCGTCGAAAAATGCGGCACCCGCGATTACTGGGACAGCTGGGCCAAGGACATCGCCAAGATCGCCCAGACCCATATCACCCGCATCACCACCATCACCGCCAAGCCCGGCCCGGAACAGACCGCCTTCCGTGCCTTCCTGGATGAGCTGCATGACGACCTGAACCCCGAGATCTCCGAGGCCGACGCGATCGAGATGCTGGCCCAGCACCTGATCACCAAGCCGGTCTTTGACGCTCTGTTCAAGGACAGCAAGTTCACCGAAGCCAACCCCGTCTCCCGCGCCATGGAGACGGTGCTCGGCCAGCTACATGAACACAACCTCGCCAAGGAAGCGGAAAGCCTCGACAAGTTCTATGCCAGCGTCGCCCGCCGTGCCGAGGGCGTGAAGACCGCCCAGGGCCGCCAGACCCTGATCACCGAGCTTTACGACCGCTTCTTCCGCAACGCCTTCCCGCGCCTGGCCCAGCGTCTTGGCATCGTCTATACCCCGGTCGAGGTGGTGGATTTTATCATCCATTCCGTCAATGACGTGCTGAAGGCGCAGTTCGGCCAGACGCTGGGGTCAAAGGGTGTGCATATCCTCGACCCCTTCACCGGCACTGGCACCTTCATCACCCGGCTGCTGCAATCGGGCCTGATCGCCCCGGATGAGCTTGCGCATAAATACAAGCACGAGATCCATGCCAATGAGATCGTGCTGCTGGCCTATTACATTGCCGCCGTGAATATCGAGACCGTCTATCACGAACTGGCTCAGGGTGGGCTGCAGGCCGATGCGCCCTATCACCCCTTCACCGGCATCCTGCTGACCGACACTTTCCAGATGTATGAGCAGGAGCGCGACATGGTCGCCAACCTCCTGCCCGACAACTCGGAACGCCGGGCCAAGCAGAAGGCGTTGGATATTCGCGTGATTATCGGAAACCCGCCTTATTCGGCAGGGCAAAAGAACGAAAACGACAACGCCAAGAACGTCGATTACCCAGAGCTTGATGAGCGCATTCGCGACACATATGCGGTTGCGTCAAAGGCGACCCTTCAGAAGGCGCTCTATGACAGCTATATTCGCGCAATTCGCTGGGCCAGCGATCGTATCGGTGATGCCGGTGTCATGGCCTATGTATCGAACGCCGGATGGGTGGATGGCAACGCCGCTGACGGCTTGCGCAAATGCCTTGCTGAAGAGTTCAGCGACCTCTACGTTTTCCACCTGCGCGGCAACCAGCGAACGTCTGGTGAACTGTCCCGGAGAGAGGGCGGCAAGATTTTCGGCTCAGGTAGCCGCGCCCCTATCGCCATTTCGGTCTTCGTCAAGAACCCCGATGCCGCCGAGACGGGCCGCATCCACTTCCATGACATCGGCGATTATCTTGACCAAAAGCAGAAGCTGAACATCATCCGCGGTTTCGGCTCAGTTGACGGTGTCACCAAGGCGAAGGGATGGCGGCGCATCACGCCGGACGAAAACAACGATTGGCTCGATCAGGTCGACAGCAGCTTCGATCGCTTTCCGATTCTCGGCGCAAAGCGGGGCGAAGAGCAGGGGCTTTTCGAAAACTACTCCCAAGGCATCCTGAGTGCCCGCGATTCGTGGGCCTATAACGCAAGCCGCAGCAAGCTGGCCGCGAATATGGAACGCATGATCGATTTCTATAATGTCGAGATCGTCCGATACGAGACTGCTGGCAAGCCAAAGGATATCGACAAGTTTGTATCGGACGATACCCAAAAGATTAGTTGGACCGGCAATCTGAAGGCTGACTTGGCGAGAGCAAGATCGCTTGGCTTCCGAGATGACGCAGTTCGGTCTGCCATCTACCGCCCCTTCCAGCCCCAATGGCAGTATTTCAACCGAAGGCTCAATGAGCGCGTTTATCAAATGCCTCGCATCTTCCCGAATGCAGATGCTCAGAACTTAGTCATTCATCTTACTGGCATTGGCGTTAAAACAGATTTCTCGGCGCTTTTGGTGAACAGACTGCCGAACTTCCACCATCACGACACTGGCCAATGCTTTTCCCTCTATCTCTACGAAGAGACCCGACCCGATGACGGCCTCTTCGCCACTGCGGGCGATCAGACCACCGGCCTCACCCGCCGCGATGCCATCACCGATGCCGGCCTCGCGAATTTTCAGGCCGCCTATCCGGGCGAGGCGATCAGCAAGGAAGACCTGTTCTATTACATCTACGGCCTGCTGCATTCGCCCGACTACCGCGAACGCTTCAAGAACAACCTCGCCAAGCAACTGCCCCGCATCCCGGCGGTGAAGAGCTTTGCCGACTTCGCCGCCTTCCGCGACGCTGGCCGCGCCCTCGGCCACCTGCATGTGAATTTTGAAAGCGTCGAGCCCTACATGGTGACCTTCAAGGAAGGCGACCACCGCCTGGTCCCCGAGGCGCAGGCCGACCCGGCGAAGTTCTACCGCGTCAAAAAGATGAAGCTCGGCGGCAAGGGCAAGACCAAGGACCGCACCACCGTCATCTACAACGATCGCATCACCATGCAGAACATCCCCCTCGCTGCCTGGGACTACGTCGTGAACGGCAAACCCGCCCTCGACTGGGTGATGGAGCGCCAGGTGGTGAAAACCGACCCAGCCAGCGGCATCACCAACGACCCCAACGACTACGCCAACGAGACGGTGGGCAACCCCCGCTACCCCCTGGAGCTGTTCCAGCGGGTGATCACGGTGAGCCTGGAGACGATGAAGATCGTGAACGGGCTGCCGGAACTGGAGATTGGGTGATGCAGAAGCCACATGCGGCCCTAACCAGCCCCTTGATGATGGCTATGGCAGCTGCGCGCTTCCCCGAATCGGGCCCTGGCAGAGCAAAGGAAGATTGCCCCCCGTCGGCTTGTGAGCCAAGCTGATACCGGCATGGTTCATTCGTTCGTAATCTAAGCGCCATTATCGAAGAGTGAATAGACCTGTGGAACTCGATGACCTCGCGAAGCAATGCCAAAGCTGTGCACAGAGAAACCCGGTTATTGTGTTGGGGAGCGGCGCATCGATTCCTCATGGCATTCGCGGCATGGGGGACTTGGCAATTTGGCTCCGCGACAATGTTCAGGCCGACCAAGGACCGGAAATTGATGCCTGGACGCTGGTAAGAACCGCCATGGCGTCGGGCGATCACTTAGAGGCCGCGCTAGAAAATAAGGCATTGCCCGAATCACTGGTCGTAAAGATCGTCCGTAGCACTTGGGACTTCATCGCTCAGGATGACTACACTCTCCTCAAGTCAGCGATAAAGACAGAAGCGGCCTTTCCTCTCCGCTCCCTGTTCGCGGGATTGTTTCGAAGTACAAACCGCAATATCCATGTTGTAACCACGAACTATGACCGCGTCGCAGAGTATGCCGCTGACACAGGTGGTTACATACACAGCACAGGGTTTCTTCCGGGTTATCTGCGCCGCAGCGATGGGGCGGAGAACCTGATCTTTAAGCAGGGAGCGAACCTGGCTCGTACGGTGACGGTCTGGAAAGTTCACGGCTCTCTCGACTGGTTCTCAGACCCACATGGGGGCGTGATGTCTCTGCCAATGACGAGCGAGCTTCCGGATGGTTTGGTTCCCCTGATCGTCACGCCCGGCGTCAGCAAGTATCAGAGGACGCACGACGAGCCCTTTCGGAGCGCGATTCAGGGCGCCGATCGTGTGCTGAGTGCTGCTAGCGCATTTATCTGCATAGGTTACGGTTTCCGCGACAGCCATATTCATCCGAAGTTAATGACTCGGTGCCGTGTGCATAATGCTTCGATCCTAGTGGCCGCGCGCACCCTGACGGACGAAGCGAAAGCCTTTCTCAGGAATGGCGCCGGGCGTCACTACCTCGCGCTCGAAGACCACGATGATGGAACAATGGTATATAACCGCGACAACCCGGACGGCGTAGTTATTACCGGCGGCAAGTATTGGGCGTTGCCTACGTTAAACGAATTGATCGGGTTTTAGGAGGAAAAGATGGGCATTCTCGATTTTGATGATGATGAAAGCCTTGGTAAGATTATCGCCGTGGATACGGCGACAGTGACTGTGCGCGTTGATGAACTTGAACGTCTCAAGCGGATTCAGGTCAATCGACTGACGGCGATCAGGAGCTCGAAGGCTGGGCAGCACCTGATCGGGATTGTCTCACGCATTACACGCAAGGCAGGCGACGAGTCGACCATAGATGGTGCTGAAGAAGACCCGGAAGCCACTCTTCCCGAGAACAACCTCGTGCGAGTTGCTCTGATTGGGACACTCGTCGACAAGGAAGGGCTGAAAGAGAACGTCTTCAAGCGTACCCTTGAGACTGTGCCCGAAATCGATGCGGACTGCTTTGCCCTAGAAGGTCAGCGGCTGACGGACTTCATGCAGGTCATTTCGCAGGTTTCTGGCGACGGCCCTCAGCTTGATCTTGGCCGCTATGCGCTGGATGAGGATGCACGGGCGTTCTTGAACGGAAACCGCCTTTTCCAGCGTCATGCCATTGTAGTCGGAAGCACCGGAAGCGGCAAATCATATACAACTGCGCGGCTTCTGGACCAGATTGCCGAACTTCCGCAAGCCAACGTTATTTTGTTCGATATCCATGGTGAGTACCAGACCTTGGATAGTGATGAATTTCGACACCTGCGGATCGCTGGGCCGGGGGACATTGGACAGGATCGTGGGCTGGCTGATGGTGTTCTACATCTTCCGTTCTGGCTTCTCGGCTATGAGGCATTGGTTTCCTTGTTCGTTGATCGGTCCGATCAGAACGCCCCGAACCAAGCAATGCTAATGACGCGTTGCATCACCGATGCAAAGCGCATGATGCTCAACCCGGAGCAGCACGCCGATATTCTAGCTAATTTTACCATCGATAGTCCGGTGCCATTCAGTATTGATGCAGTTTATCAGGAGCTATCAAACCTGAATGAACAAATGGTACCAGGTGCGGGAAATAAAGAGAAACAGGGGCCTTACTTCGACAAGCTGAGCCGTTTGATAGCACGATTTGAAGCCAAGAGAAATGATCGCCGTCTCGGGTTCATATTCCAACCGCCAGAAGCATGCATGGATATGGCGTGGCTGTCGCAAGTCACGCACTTACTGATTGGCGGGCGCGGATCACAAGAAGATGGCAAGGGTGGGGTCAAGATCATCAATTTCTCGGAAGTGCCGTCCGACATACTTCCGCTCATGGTCAGCCTGATCGCTCGGCTGATTTTCACCGTGAGCCAGTGGACGCCACCGGACAGCCGTCATCCTATCGCATTGTTCTGCGATGAGGCGCATTTGTATATCCCCGAGCGGGCATCGTCAGAGTCAGCCGATGAGATTTCGGTCGGGATTTTCGAGCGGATTGCCAAAGAGGGGCGGAAGTATGGGGTCGGGCTGGTGGTCATCAGTCAGAGACCGTCCGAGGTCAACCGCACCGTCCTCAGCCAATGCAACAATGTGATCGCTATGCGGCTGACGAACGGGGATGATCAATCCGTCATCAAACGGCTGTTGCCTGACAGCCTCGGCGGTTTTGGTGATCTCCTTCCGGTCCTCGACATTGGTGAAGCGCTGGTGGTTGGTGATGCTAGCTTGCTACCGACACGAGTGGTCGTGTCTGCGCCACGCTTCAAACCAAATAGCGCGACAGTCGATTTCTGGGATCGTTGGCGTGACGCGGAGCCGGTTGCGGGAACGGAAGACGCCGTCCTCTCTTGGCGGAGACAGAGTAATCACTAATTATGAGAGTGGAGGCGATAGCGCATAGTTGATATCGTATTCTCCGCGCGGGTGGAGCTGCGTACTCCCAGGAGCGCGAAGTGAATGTTCGGAATGTGATCGAGCGGTTGGTTCGTTTGCATTAGCAGCGGGCGACCGCTTTCCGCCCATTTCGATCCTTCAGCTTGGGTAGCAACGGCGCTCAAGCCACTACTTTGACTCAACGCCAACTCAACAGATGGACGCCCTTTGAGCGCCTTTCCCGCGCGGCGAAGCACGATGAGAGTCGCCGAATGCTGGAAGCAAAGCGCGCGATAACAAACGGTTGTGGCGCAAGTCGTTGATTCGTAATGAATCGAGCAATATCAATAGCATAGCCTCATAACCTGAAGGTCGTAGGTTCAAATCCTGCCCCCGCAACCAAAAATGCCGACAAGAATATCAAATGCTTAGGTTCCGAGGTAGTCCGTCGGGATTTTCTTTTGAAATTCTTGTCAATACCTAGTTAATATTCGACTAGTCCCCCTGATCTATCATTGAATTTTCATCCATCGGCGACATGAGCCCGGCGATTGTCCACGCCTGTTGGGGCGGGTCGGGCGATTGCGGGGTTCAGGTGCGCGGCAAACCCTACGGGGGTCCGGTAGCCCAAGGCCGAGTGGGGCCTTTCGGTGTTGTAATCGGTGACCCGGGCAGCGATCCGGTCACGGGCATGGCGATGTTGTGGAACAGGATCTCGTTCAGGAATTCATCCCGCATTCGACCGTTGAAGCTTTCGACGACCCCGTTCTGCATCGGCTTGCCGGACGCGATGTAGTGCCATTCGATCTTGTGCTCGGCGCACCACTTCAGGATCGTATTCGAGGTCAGCTCTGTCCCCCTCCTCGGGAAAACGATTCCCCGGATCGTTTTCTGGTCCTCGTCGATCGCTGACGACCATCCCGGGTCTCCCGCGGCGCTCGATCAGGGCGGTCAGTTCCCGGGCAACGCGACGTCCCGAGATGGATGGTGAGCTATGGAGCCGCCATTGGTCCGAGGCCCATGGCGAACGGGATCGACACGAGGCATTCACACGTGACCTCATCGACCACGTTCAGCAGCCGAAAACGCCGCCCGCAGGCGAACTGGCCATGCCCATTCGACGGGAAAACAGTCCCCCGACTGTTTTCTGATCCGTCTTGCTGTGACCCCCGATGTTCATCCGTCTGAAACCAGAGTCGGCGGTTGAATTTGGCGCGGCTGCGCCGACGGAGCAATGGGCGATCTGCGCAGCGGTTCGGGTGCGCGAAGCGGATCGCCCATTGCGGCGAGTTGGGCGGCATATGCCACGGGGGTCTGGTAGCCGAGCGCGGAATGGGGCCGGGTGGCGTTATAGTCCGCCACCCAGGCAGCAACCACGCTGCGGGCATGATCGAGGCCGAAGAACAGTGTTTCGTTCAAAAGCTCATCGCGCATCTTCGAGTTGAACGCTTCGCAGATCCCATTCTGCATCGGTTTGCCCGGCGCGATGAAGTGCCAGGCGATGCCCGTCTCCTCGCTCCAGGCCAGCATCGCGTTAGAGGTGAACTCGGTGCCATGATCGCTGACGATCAGGTCGGGCTTTCCGCGCCGGGCGATGAGCGCCGTCAGTTCCCGTGCAACGCGCCGGCCAGAGATCGATGTGTCGACGACAGCCGCCAGGCATTCCTTGGTGACATCGTCGATCACGTTGAAAATCCGAAACCGCCTGCCGTGGGCGAACTGGTCGTGGACAAAGTCGACCGACCAGCGCGCATTCGGCACGGCCACCGTCAGCAGCGGCGCCCTCGTGCCGGTCGCCTTCTTCCGTCCCCTTCGCTTGTGCACCGACAGGCCCTCCTCGCGGTAGAAGGCGCTGGGTCTTCTTGCGGTTCACGACATGGCCCTCCCGCCGCAGCAGAACATGCAGCCGCCGGTAGCCGAACCGGCGCCGCTCGGACGCCAGCGCCCGCAGGCGCTCGCGCAGATCGTGATCATTGGGGCGTCGGCTGCGGTATCGGATCGAGGTCCGGTCTGCGCCGATCACGGCACACGCCCGCCGCTCGCTCATCTCGTGGTGTTCCACGAGGGTCGCGACGGCTTCGCGCCTGGCGGCGGGCGTCACCACTTTCGCGAGAGAAGGTCCTTCAGCGCCGCCTGGTTGAGCAGCGACTCCGCCAGCAGACGCTTCAGCCGGGCATTCTCCTCCTCGAGCGCCTTCAGCCGCTTCGCGTCCGAAACGTCCATCCCGCCGAACTTGGCCTTCCAGGCGTAGAACGTGGCGCTGCTGATCCCGTGTCGACGACAAAGGTCGCCGTCTTCGCCCCAGCATCCTGCTCTCGCAGGATCCCGATGATCTGCTCCTCGGTGAACTTTGATCGCTTCATGGTCCGGTCCTCTCCTCGGGCCGGACTCTAGCATCAGATGGAGGAGTTATCCGGGGTCAGAGCATCTGTTCCTCGGTCCGTCGTGACTTCTTCATCCTCGTCCGTCCTCGCGTTGGATCGGACTCTAGTCGCAGATGGAGGAAAAATCCCGGGGCAGGTCAATCACACAGACCTTCTCTTCACGCGGCTACCCGTCTCGCAGGTCGCAGATGCGAACTTGATGACCGCCCGGCGCGGCCGGGGCTGCCAGCCGCCGAGGACGGATCGCACGAACTCTGGGCCACGATAATGGCCGCAGTGTCTGCCTCGGACAAGAACAGGTCCGCATGGGCCTGCAGAACGCGCGAGGTGCCGCACTGCAGGATCGGAGTAGCCGTTTCAGACACGGATGATGGCCTTGATCAGGGTGCCGCGATCCTCTGCCCATAGCGGCAGATCGGTCACGGCGCTGTCAAAGCCGGTTTCATGGGTGGCCAGCGCATCCACCTGCACGCGGCCATTGCGGATATTGGCCATCACATGCTCGAAATCGGCCTTGAGCGCGTTGCGGCTGGCCAGAAGCGTGACTTCGCGCTTGTGAAACTCGGGATCGGGGAACTGCAGGTCGCCCTTGACCACGGACAGCAGGACATAGGCGCCGCCATGGGCCACCCGGTCCAGCCCGGCATTCATTGCCGCGATGCTGCCGGTGGCGTCGAATACTGCGTCATAGGCACCCGATGCCTCTTGCCCGACCAGTTCGAGGCGCGCATGCGGCAAGGCCCGGCCGGCAAGCTTCAGCCGCGAGGCCGAGCGGTCGCGCAGCGTGACATCCGCCCCCTCGATCGCGGCAAAGATCGCGGCTCCCAGCCCGATCGGGCCGGCGCCTACAACCAGGGCGGTCGATCCTGGCCGCAGCCGGGCACGGCGCACGCCATGGGCGCCGATCGCCAGGAACTCGACCATGGCGGCGGCCTTTTCGTCCAGCCCTTCGGCGCCATAGGCGTTCCCCTCGGGGATGAGGATTTCCTCGCACATGCCGCCGTCGGTATGCACCCCCAGGACCGCGATCCTTTCGCAGCAATTGGGCTTGCCGATTACGCAGGCATGGCACGCGCCGCATGCCAGGTACGGGTTCACGACGACCAGATCGCCCCCAGCGATGCGCCCATCCGCCGAAGGGTCCAGCGACCGGCCCGAAAGCTCGTGCCCCATCACCCGGGGATAGGACAGGAAAGGCTGCTGCCCGCCATAGATGTGATAATCGGTGCCACAGATGCCGACATGGCCGATGCGGATGCGCAGATGCCCCGGACGGGCCTGCGGGCGCGGGCGCTCGGTTCTTTCAAACCGGCCTGGCTCGACGCAGACAAGGGCTTTCATCAGGCTCATGAAGCGGCTTTCTGATGTAATCGGATTGGTGCTTGCGGGTTTTTCTGTTCTTTATTTAATAAGGACAAATCACGTCAAATGAAATCCGGCGCCTCGGCGGCGCTTGCGAGGGCAGCGGGATGGCGCGCGACAGGAACCTGTTCAGGATGCAGGTGAACCGCCTGCTCGACCGGCTGGACGGGATGGAGACCGGCAGCGTGCTGGGTTCGGAAGAAAGGCTGGCGACGGAACTCGGTGCCAGCCGGACGACGATCCGCGCGATTCTGGCGCATCTGGTCGAAACCGGCATCTTGTCCTGGGATGGCCGCCGCAAGCTGCTGCTGCGCCAACCCGGCCCGGGCGATCGCTTCGACAGCGCCGAAACCCGGCCGCGGCAGGCGCTGATCGAGGAGCCGTTCCTGGAATGGGTGCTGCACGGCGACCTGCCCCCCGGCACGACCTTCAGCGAGACGGAACTGGCCCGGCGCTTTCATGTGCCGCTTGCCGCGGTGCGCGAATTCCTGATCCGCTTCGAACCCTTCGGGCTTATCGAAAAGCACCCGAACCGGCATTGGGTGATGAAGGGGTTCACTCGGGATTTCGCCGAAGAGATCTTCACTGTCCGCGAACTGTTCGAGCGTTCCGCCCTTCCGCGCCTCGTCGCGGCCTGCGCGCAAGGGGGGGAAATGCGGGCCAGGCTTGAGGCGCTGGATGCGGCGCACCGCGCCCTCGCCGATGGACCTGATGCCGCCCTGACGGGCTTTCCCGCGCTGGATGCGCGTTTCCACGGGCTGCTTTGCGCCGCGGCAGGCAATCGCTTCATGCTGGATTTCGGCCGGATGATTTCGATCATCGTGCATTTCCATTACCGCTGGAACAAGCAGGACGAGTTGCGCCGCAACCGCGCCGCGGTGGTCGAGCATCTGGCAATCATCGCCCCCGCTCTGGCCGGCGATACCCCTGGTGCCGCCGCTGCGCTGGAAGCCCATCTTGCGACAGCGCGCCGGACCCTGATGGACTCGGTGGTCTGGTAGAACGAGAAGCCTGCGCCGATTTGGCCCTTGGCCGGCGGATGAACGACATGCGTTCCATCCGGCGGGACGGCGGCCGCGCAGCCGGCATGAAGATGCGCGGTGCTTTCTTCATGATGCCCTCCTTGGGGCCGAACTGCGGCGCGGGGCAAAGTCCGAAACCCCATCTGGCCCTCGAACCGTTTGTGGCCATGCCGGCTCGTTCTTCATCATCGGTCCCTTCCGGTCCCCAGGGCGCGCGATGTGTTCAAGCACTGCCGAAACGGTATGCCTCAAGGCTCTCAGGATTCATCTTGATCAAGAAGCCGGGCATCGAGGAGGGGGCATGGAGGCGGCGCCCCGGATCGTCGCGGGATCGATGAAACGCTCGTGCAGGTAATCGACCAACTCGATCATGCGGCGGCGGATATCGCCGCGGGCCGCCGGGGCAGGGCTCAGCCATCGGGCCGCAGCCAGTCGACACCATCGGCTGCAAGGCGGGGCTGATAGGCGGCCAGCCGTTCGATCGCCTTGAGCCGCGACAGTTCGAGATGCGAAAGCATCGCGCCGGCCGCCGCCCGCCCGTCGCCATCGCGCAGGGCCAGCAGGATCTGCCTGTGCTCGTCGGTGAATGCGTCAGGGTTCCGTCCGAGCGCGCGCTGGACATGCTTGCCCGCCACGAGGATCGACCGCGTCCGCCGCAGCCCCTCGAAGATTTCGGGGTTGGGCGTCGATTCGATCAGATCGACATGCAGGTCGCGCTCCAGACGGTCGAGGATTTCGGGGTCGGGATCGGCGGGCGCCACATCCAGCCGAGCCAGCATGGCATCCAGGATCGCCGGATCGACATGCCCCGCGCAGGCGGCGATCGCGTGCGGCTCGAGCAGTTTGCGCAATTCGTAGAGATTATCAAAGCGGGCGGCGTCAAGGCGCACCACGCGCCACATGTTCCGATCGCCCCGTTCGATGATGCCGTTCCGCTCGGCCAGCATCAGCAGATCGCGGGCGCCTTGCCGCCCGATGTTCAGCGACCGTCCAAGCGCGAATTCGTTCACGCGGAAGCGGCCCTGGGTGGCGTGCAGGATCAGGTCGCGTTCAAACCTGTAGTACAGCGCCCGGCCTTCCTGCGCCTCGGGGCCGCGGACAAGATCGGCCGGACCCAGCGCCGCCTCGTCAGGATGAAACACCCTGCGTCGGCCGCCGGGAACGACAAGGCCGCGGCCCTCCGCCCGTGCAATGCGGCCAGCTGCCTCAAGCATCGCCAGCGCCTGACGCACCGGCGCCCGGCTGACCGAGAAATAGGCGGCGATCGGGCTTTCAAGCAGGACCGATCCGGGCCCGATCATGCCCTTGTCGATAGCGGCCAGCAACTGCCCGGCGATCAGCTGATAGGCGGGTTGTCTGGCCCGTGCGCCCTGGGGCGCCTCAGGTGACAGCCCCGATCTGCCAGGGCACGAATTCGTTGTCTCCATAGTCATAGATCTCGCTGGCGGTCCGTTCTCCCGAGGCTACAGCGAGAACCTTGCGGAAGATACGCTCCCCGGCCGATTCAATGCTTTCCGTGCCGGCCACGATGCCGCCGCAATCAAGATCCATGTCCTCGTCCATATGGGCGGCCATCGCTGTGTTGGTCGCCACCTTGATCGTGGGCACGGGCTTCCAGCCCGACACCGATCCCCGCCCTGTCGTGAAGACCAGCATGTTGCAGCCGCCCGCGACCTGGCCGGTCACGGCAACCGGGTCATAGCCGGGCGTATCCATGAACACGAAGCCGGCCCTGTCGATCGGCTCGGCATATTCGTAGACGGCCTCGAGCGGCATGGTGCCGCCCTTGGCCACCGCGCCCAGTGATTTCTCGAGGATCGTGGTCAGGCCGCCCGCCTTGTTGCCGTGGCTTGGGTTGTTGTTCAGCTCGGCCCCGTTGCGGGCGGTATAGTCGCGCCACCAGTCGATCCGGTCGATCAGCTTCTGCGCCACCGCCGGCGAGACGGCCCGCCGGGTCAGAAGATGCTCGGCGCCGTAGATTTCGGGCGTTTCGCTGAGAACCGCGGTGCCGCCATGGCGGACCAGCAGGTCGGCCGCATATCCCAGCGCCGGATTGGCCGAGATGCCCGAATAACCATCCGAACCCCCGCATTGCAGCGCCAGCTTCAGCCCGGCCGCCGGCTGGGTGCTGCGCTGCGCCGCGTTCACCGTGGGCAGCATCTCACGGATCATGTCCGAGGCGGCTTCGATCGTGCGCCGCGTTCCGCCAAGCTGCTGGATCGTCATGGTCCGCAGCATCGGTCCTTCGGTCATGCCGAAGTGTTCGGTGATGGCGGCGATCTGGTTGGTCTCGCAGCCCAGACCGATCATCAGGATGCCCGCAAAGTTGGGGTTGCGCGCATAACCGGCCAGCACCCGTGTCAGATAGGCGTAGCCTTCGGTCTTGAGGCTGATGGCGCATCCGGTTGCATGGGTCAGCGCAACGACGCCGTCCACATTGTCAAACCCGTCCAGCCCGCCATGGTTGAACCGGTCGGCGACCGCCCGCGCAACCGTCGCCGAACAGTTCACGCTGGTGATGATCCCGATATAGTTCCTGGTTCCCACCTGCCCGTCATGGCGCAGATATCCCTGGAAGGTCGCCCGCTCGGCTTCGGGCAGCAGGGGGGTGGCGCGGGCATCCGCGCCGATCTCATGCGCGACAGCACTGTCCTGCATCGCCAGGTTCTGCAGATGCACATGCTGGCCCGGCCGGATGTCGGCCGACGCGACGCCGATCACCTGACCGTATTTCAGCACCGCCGCGCCGGAAGCGATCGGCTCCATCGCGACCTTGTGCCCCGACGGGATCGTCTCGGCCGCCGTGACATCGTCGTCCAGGCGCGTCCCGGCGGGAACGTCCTCGCGGGCGACGGCAACGTTGTCCGCAGGGTGAAGGCGGATAAGGGGGCCGAAGTTAGGGCGCATGATGGCCTCTCAAAATGACTATTGCCAGCAATAGCCACTAATGCCACAAGAGAATCAAGCAAAAACGTCCGCAAAGCGGGCGCCTTCGAGGGGGGGAGGATGCTGGCCATGATGCGGCTCAACCGAACTGCCAAGCCGGTCTGCGGGACATCCGATGTCCTATGAGTTCGATTTTTCGTTCCTGCCGGGCTATCGCGCCGAGCTTGCGCATGGTGCCTGGCTGACCATCAAGATGACCGTGCTGTCGGTCGTGCCGGGGTTTGCGCTGGGAACTGCCGTCGCCGTGGCCCGCTTGCGCGGAGGCTGGTGGCTGGGGCGGATCGCCACGATCTATGTCGAGGCGATCCGCAATACCCCGCTGATCATCCAGGTGTTCTGGCTTTTCTTCGGCCTGGCGACGCTGCACATTCACACGGGGCCGCTGCTGGCGGCCATTATCGCGCTGTCGATCAATGTCGGCGCCTACACGGCCGAGATCATGCGTGCCGGGTTTGAAAGCATCCCCGCGGGACAGCTTGAGGCTTCCGACTGCCTTGCCCTGACGCCGGCGCAGCGGCTGTTCTCGATCGAGCTGCCGCAGGCGGTCGAGCGCGTCTATCCCGCGCTGGTCAGCCAGTTCGTGCTGATGATGCTCGCCACATCCATCATGTCGCAGATTTCTGCCGAGGAACTGACCGGGGCGGCCTACATGATCCAGTCCTTCACCTTCCGCGGTTTCGAGGTCTATCTGGTGATCGCCGTCATTTATCTGGCGCTGACGCTGGCGCTGCGCGCGGTCCTTCTGACCGTGGCGCGGCTGTCGTTCCCGCGCCGCCGCCGCCTGGGAACGCCGTTGTGACGATCCTCGGCCTCACGCCCGACCAGCTGCTCTACATTCTTCGCGGCGCGGGCTGGACGCTGGTGCTCTCTACCCTCGGCTTTGCGGGCGGGGTGGCGATCGGCCTGCCGCTGGCGCTGGCGCGAACCTCGTCCAGCCGCCTGCTGCGGATACCCGCCGCGATCTGGGTGCAGATCATGCAGGGCATCCCGCTGCCGGTGCTGATGTTCGTCAGCTATTTCGGCATGAGCATCGGCGGCTTCGACGTGCCGGCCCTTGTCGCGGCTGGCGTCGCCATGACCCTTTACGCCAGCGCGTATCTTGGCGAGATCTGGCGCGGCTGCATCGAGGCCGTCCCGCGCACGCAGTGGGAGGCGGCCGAATGCCTGGCCCTGACCCGCACGCAGCGCCTGGTCAGCGTGATCCTCCCCCAGGCGCTTCGCATCGCCGTGCCCCCGACGGTCGGCTTCCTGGTCCAGATCGTCAAGAACACGTCCTACTCGGTCGTGATCGGGTTCTTCGACCTGACCTATTCGGCCAAGGTCATCAACAACTCGACCTTCAAGCCATTCACCGTCTTCACGATCGCGGCGCTTCTCTACTTTGCGATCTGCTTCCCGCTGTCACTCTGTGCCCGGCGTCTCGAACGCCGCCTTCGGCGCGCCTGATCCTCACCGGAGTTGCTGATGTCCGTATATGATCCTGCCGAAGGCCCGCTCGTCCGGTTTCACGGCGTCCGCAAGAGCTATGGCACGATGGAAGTTCTCAAGGGCATCGACCTTCAGGTGCGGCGGGGCGAAGTCGTGGCGCTGATCGGCCGCAGCGGCTCGGGCAAGTCCACGGCGCTGCGCTGCGTGAACGGACTGGAGGGGATAAACGCGGGCGAGCTGGAGGTCTGCGGCCGCTCGCTGCATGTTCCGGGGGTCGATCTGAGAGATCTGCGGCAGGATGTCGGCATCGTCTTCCAGAGCTACAACCTGTTTCCCCATCTGACGGTCGAGCAGAACGTGATGCTCGCCCCGCGCAAGGTGCATCGCATCGGTTCGGACGAGGCGCGGGCCCTCGCCGCCGAGGTGCTCTCGCAGGTCGGGCTGGCCGAAAAGGCGCAGGTCTACCCCGAGCAACTGTCCGGCGGCCAGCAGCAACGCGTGGCCATCGCCCGGTCGCTGGCCATGCGGCCACGGCTCATGCTGTTTGACGAGGTCACGTCGGCACTCGATCCCGAACTGACGGGCGAGGTGTTGCGCGTGATCGAGCGCCTGGCCGCAGGCGGGATGACCATGATGCTGGTGACGCACGAGATGGCATTTGCCAGTTCGGTCGCGGACCAGATCGTCTTCATGCATCAGGGACGGATATGGGAGGCCGGCGACCGCAACCTGCTGGCCGACCCGCAGACACCCGAGCTGAAACAGTTCGTGGGCAGTGGGCTGTGACGCCCGCTTGAGGATCGACATCCAAGGGAGGAAACCGGATGACGCTGAAGACTTTCGCCGCCGCTGCCATGGCGGTGTTCACCCTGGCCGCGACGGCCATCCCCGCAGCCGCCGACACCCTGGCCGACATCAAGGCCGCCGGCGAAATCAAGGTGGCGATCGATGTCAGCCACCCGCCTTACGGAATGCTGGACAGCTCGGCCAAGGAAACCGGGTCCGATGTCGAAACTGCCAAGCTGCTGGCAGAGGATCTGGGCGTCAAGTTGACCATCGTCCCCGTGTCGGGGGCGAACCGTGTTCCCTATTTGCAGACAAACAAGGCCGATGTGGTGATTTCCTCGTTTTCCGTCACCGAGGAACGCAAGAAGGTCATCGACTATTCCCGCCCCTATGGTCTTATCCCGGTGGTGATCGCCGCCCCCAAGGCGGAATCCATCGCCGATCCCAAGGGTCTGGATGGCAAGAGTGTGGCCGTCGCGCGCGGCACGACAGCCGATATCGAGCTTACCAAATCGGTGAAGGAAGCCGGCGCGGGTGCGAATATCGTGCGCTACGAGGATGAGGCGACCGCCGATACGGCCGTGGCGACCGGCCAGCAGAAGATCTATGCGGGGGCGCTGTCCTCGGCGAATGCGTTGATCGAAAACAACCCGTCGCTGGACATGACGGTCAAGTACGAGATGGCCGCCTATCCCATGGCCATCGGCCTGCGCAAGAACGAGCCGGAATTGAAGGCCTATCTGGACAAATGGGTTGGCGACAATCTGCAGAACGGCAAGCTGGGCGGCATCTACAAGACCTGGTTCAAGCAGGATCTGCCCGCCGAATTCGTCAAGTGAAACCCGCTCCTCCGCTGCTCATGCGGCGGAGGACCATCGCAACTGCAATTCCGAAAGGTAAATCCGATGCCAGCTTGGGAAGGCATTTGGCCCGTTGCGCCGACGCCGTTTGATACGGATGGTCGGGTGGACATTGCCGGGATGGGCCGTGTTCTTGACTGCATGATCGATCAGGGCGCGACGGGGATCTGCATCCTGGCCAATTTCTCGGAACAGTTCCTTCTGTCGGACGAGGAGCGCCTGACGCTCACGCGGCTGTCGCTGGAGCATGTGGCGGGCCGGGTGCCGGTGATCGTCACGATCAGCCATTTCGCCACGCCCATCGCCGTCGCCCGCGCGCGGCTGGCGCGCGATCTGGGCGCGGCGGCGGTGATGATGATGGCGCCCTATCACGGCGCGACCATGCGCGGCACGCCCCAGCAGACCTTTGAACAATTCGCCGCCGTGGGCGCGGTCGGCATCCCGATCATGGTGCAGGACGCGCCCATGTCGGGGGTGGAGCTGCCCGTGCCGCTGCTGGTGCGCATGGCGCGCGAGATCGAGATGGTCAAGCTGTTCAAGATCGAATGCCCGCAGGCCGCGGCCAAGCTGCGGGCGCTGATCGCCGAAGGGGGCGAGGCCATCGAGGCCCCGATGGACGGAGAGGAGGCGATCACCCTGCTGGCCGATCTGGACGCGGGCGCGACGGGGTCGATGACCTCGGCCTCGATCGTGGATCAGATCAGGCCGGTGCTGTCGCTGTGGGCCGCGGGCGAGCGCGATGCCGCGACCGACGCCTATGCCCGCGTGCTGCCCTTCGTGAACCATGAAAACCGGCAATGCGGCTTTCGCGCGGCCAAGGCGCTGATGATGGAGGGGGGCGTGATCGCCTCGGACGCCTGCCGCCATCCGGTCCTGCCGCTGCATCCGGCCACGCGCGCCATGGCGATCGACCTGGCGCGTCGCCTCGATCCCATTGTCCTGCGGTGGGGCAAATGACCGCGCTGCCGCAGGAGGGGCGTTTTGTCGGCCGCGTCTGGCGGCCGGGCATCGGACCTGCCCTTGTCGAGCATCGGGACGGGCGCCTGGCGGACGTGACTTCGGCCGAGGTGCCCACGATGCGCGATCTGCTGGAGATGGACGACCCCTGCGCCTGGCTGGACGCCCAGGCGGGCGAGGATATCGGCGCGCTGTCCGATTTTGCCGTCATGGGCGCTGCGGGCGACGCCGGGCGGCTGCTGGCGCCCTGCGATCTTCAGGCGGTCAAGGCCTCGGGCGTGACCTTCGCCGCCTCGATGGTCGAGCGCGTGATCGAGGAGCAGGCCGCCGGCAACCCGGACCTGGCCGCTGGCATCCGCGCGCGCATCGGCGAGGCCATCGGCGCCAACCTGCGCGGCATCAAGCCCGGATCCGACCGCGCGGCCGAGGTCGCCCGCATCCTCAAGGCCGAGGGCCTGTGGTCGCAGTATCTCGAGGTCGGGATCGGCCCGGATGCCGAGATCTTCACCAAGTGCCAGCCCATGGCCGCGGTCGGCTGGGGCGCCGATATCGGCCTGCACCCCATCAGCCGCTGGAACAACCCCGAGCCGGAGGTGGTGCTGGCCGTGGACAGCCGCGGCCGCATCCGGGGCGCCACGCTGGGCAATGACGTGAACCTGCGCGATGTCGAGGGGCGTTCGGCCCTGCTGCTGGGCAAGGCCAAGGACAACAACGCCTCGGCCGCGATCGGCCCCTTCATCCGGCTGTTCGACGCGGGCTACGGGCTGGACGAGGTGCGCCGGGCCGAACTGACGCTGCGGGTGGAAGGGCAGGACGGCTTCGTGCTGGAGGGCGCCTCCTCCATGGCGCAGATTAGCCGCGACCCGGCCGACCTTGCGGCGCAGGCCTGCGGCCCCCATCACCAGTACCCCGACGGGTTCATGCTGTATCTGGGCACGTTGTTCGCCCCCACGCAGGACAGGGATGCGGCAGGACAGGGTTTCACCCATCACATCGGCGACAGGGTGAGTATCGCCGAGCCGTCGCTGGGCAGGCTGGTCAACACAGTGCGCCTGTCCACACAATGCCCGCCCTGGCAGTTCGCCGCAGGAGCCTTGATGCAGAACCTGGGGAAAAGGGGGCTTTTGGTGGGCAGAGGTGTGTAAGGCCCGCACACTCCTCGCGACATGCGCCCGGGCGAGTGCGAGATCGTCCCGGCCTTTGCGACGGGACCAGCCTTCAAGCAACGCCGCGCTGTCGCCGCTCAGCGCAGGGGGGGCTTGGCCTTGAGGTGCCAACGGTGCGAAAGGCCGCGGCCCTGGGTGAGGCGTGTGAGACGCGGGTTCGAAGGGCGGTATCAAGCTGAAGCGTAATCCCCGGCCGATAGCGGGGATCGCCCGCTCTCATCGCCCGGGCGGCAGATGTGTCTGCTCGCCGCGGCTATTCCTTCGTCATTCACGGTCTGCCTGAACCAGTTGGCATCCTTGCCCCCGCTCTGCCAGCAACCGTTCCGCTGAGGGCAGTCTTCAAGCAAGGCAGCGGCGCCGGTGCGGCCGCTGGCCGGGCTTGGGCCCCGAGAACCCGATCGGCCCACCCGCCGCCACCGGGCATCGGTGACGGCCGGCGTTTGCTTCATGCCGCCCCAGTCTGCCGATCAGTCAAGCGCGCCGCTTTTACCAACCGCAGGCTGGCCGCCATAGAATGCGCCCCGAGGGGGGGGCGCATCAATCATGATCGCCTTTGCGTCAGGGATAGGCATGGCCAGCCGGGCAATCATCCGGGGGCAAAGGCGGCGCGCCACGTGTCTGTGGCGCATCCATCATCTGGTCCCACGGGCCGGGCAGCGCCGGAACCGGCAGAAAGCGAGGGCCGGGGCCGAACGCCTCGGGCATGTCACGCCAATGGCGATCCGGTCAGGGCGATCCGGAAGATGCCATCCTGCACAGGCAGAGGCTTGCGGCCGTTTGGGGCGCGGGACGCCCGGATGGGGTGTATCAGGCGCGCGCTCCTCGTCCGGCATCAGGAAACGGGCCGGGCCGGGTTCCATCGCTGAAACCGGCCTGGATCACCAGCGGCGCGCCCGGTGGATCTGTTGCGCCAGCATGGCCCAGGGAAAGCCTTCCTTGGACATGCTGGCCTGCCTCCCGCGCGATCTACCGGTTGCTTCGGGCGGCCGCCTGCAATGCCTGAAAGACGTCATAGCGGTGGCGGTGCTGCTCGGCCCGGTCGGGTGCGGGACTGTATTGGGGGCCGCGGTGGGTCATCGCCTGCATCGCGTCCACGGCCGAGCTATGGGTTCCGGCCGCGACCGCACCCAGGATCGCCGATCCCAGCAGCACCGGCTCTTCGGCGGTGACCGCGGCGACCGGCAGGCCGGCGGCATCGGCGAGCAGCTGGCGCACCAGCCCCGATTGGCCCGCCCCGCCCGAGATCACCACCCGCGCGACAGGGGCGCCGGCGCGCTCCTGCGTCTCGACGATCTGGCGCAGGCCGTAGCCGATGCCCGACAGGCCCGCGACATACAGCGCCGTCAGGTTCGCGATGTCACGCTCCATCCCCAGCCCGGCGATGATGGCGCGGGCATGGGGGTCGGCAAAGGGGGCGCGGTTGCCCAGGAACTCGGGGACGACATGCAGCCCGGCCGCCAGGTCGATTGCGGCCGATGCGTCCGGGGCGGCCTCGGCGGCCCGCTCGGCCAGCCAGACGGGCAGGGGAAGGCGCGCCGCCTCGGCAGCGGCTTGCGCCTCGGGCCAGGCCGGGTGAAAGCGGACCAGCTGGTCGATGGCGGCCCCGGCGGCGGACTGGCCGCCCTCGTTCAGCCACAGCCCCGGCACCATCGCATCGAAATAGGGGCCCCACACGCCCGGCACAAAGACCGGCCGGCCGGTTGATGTCATGGTGCAGGACGAGGTGCCGAACACATAGCCAAGATTGGCTTGCGGATCGCCAAAGGCCCCGACCGTGCCAAGCCCGCCGGCATGGGCGTCGATCAGCCCCGCCCCCACGGGCGTTCCGGCACGCAGGCCCAGTTCCGCCGCCGCCTGCGTGGTCAGCCCGGCGCCCAGGGGCGTGCCGGGGGCAACGACGCGCTGGCCGATGCGGGCAAAGCCCTCGTCAGCCAGATCGCCAAGGCCGATCGCGCGGAAATAATCCGCGTCCCAGCGGCTTTCATGCGCCAGATAGGTCCATTTGCACGTCACCGTGCAGCTTGACCGCGCCAGATCGCCCGTGGCCCGCCAGGTCAGGAAATCGGCGAGGTCGAGGAACTGCCACGCCCCGCGATAGCTGTCCGGCAGATGCTCGCGCAGCCACAGCAGCTTGGGCGTTTCCATCTCGGGCGAGATGACCCCGCCGACATAGCGCAGCACGTCATGGTGGCCGGCGTTGATGCGCTGGGCCTGATCCAGCGCCCGGTGGTCCATCCAGACGATGATGTTGCGGGCCGGGTCGCCCGAGGGGCTGACCGTGACCGGCTGCCCGCCCGGCCCCAGCAGGACCAGCGAGCAGGTCGCGTCAAAGCCGATGCCGGCAACGGCTGCCGTGTCGATGGCGGCATCCGCCACGGCCTCGCGCACGGCGGCGCAGACCGCCTGCCAGATGTCGTCCGAGGACTGCTCGACGACCGACCCGGCCTCGCGCCACATCCGGATGTCGCGCTTGGCGGCGGCCAGCATCCGCCCGCTTGCGTCGAACAGCCCGGCGCGGGCGCTTCCGGTGCCGACATCGACGCCGAGGAACAGGGGTCCGGTAGTCATCGCATCCTCACAGATCGACGCTGTTGGGCAGGATCACCAGATCGCGGATCACCACGCCGCGCGGCCGCGTCAGCATGAAGATCACCGCCTCGGCCACCTCGGTCGGCTGCATCAGGCTGCCGTTGGCCAGGGCTTCCTCCATCTTGGCCTTGGGCCAGTCATCCAGCAGGGCGGTCACGACCGGGCCGGGCAGGACGGCGCCCATGCGGATGCCGTGCGGGGCGACCTGGCGGCGCGTCGCATGCAGGAAGGCCTGCACGGCGAACTTGGACGCGGTATAGACCGGTTCCCACACCACCGGCACGACGCCGGCAACCGAGCTGGTGAAGATGATGTCGCCGGTCTTGCGCGCGATCATCCCCGGCAGCACGGCGCGGACGCAGCGGAAGGCCGCGTTGATGTTGAGATGGAGCATCCGGTCCCAGGCGTCAGGATCGCCCTCGGCGGCCGGGCCGCCGACATAGGCGCCGGCATTGGCGTGCAGGATGTCCAGCGGCGCGCCGGCCAGGGCCTCCGCCCGCTCGGCCAGCGCATCGACCTGCGCGCCGTCCATCAGGTCCATCGCCAGCGGCTTGGCGCGTTCGCCCAGTTCGGCGCACAGGCTGGTCAGGCGGTCCTCGGCCCGGTCCACCAGCACCACGGTCGCGCCCTCGTCCAGCAGGGCGCGGGCGCAGGCCAGCCCGATCCCCGAGGCCGCACCCGTGACGGCGGCGACCTTGCCTTGCATATGTTGAGCCATGGGTCTTCCTTTCCTGTCAGGCGCGGCCATGGCTGGCGCGCGAACGGCGGGCCAGCGAGTCGACGATCACGGCGATGGCCAGCACGCCGCCGGTGATCATGTAGCGCAGCGAGGACGACAGGTTCAGCAGCGTCAGCCCGTTGGAAATCGCCTGGATGACCAGAATTCCCAGCAGCGCCGACCAGGCCGATCCGCGCCCGCCGAACAGCGATGTCCCCCCGATCACCGCCGCGGCGATGGCGTTCAGGTTCACGTCGCCCGTGCCCGCCTGCTGGCTGGCCGAGGCCAGCCGCGCGGCCGAGAACACGCCGCCCAGTGCCGCAAAGATCGAACACAGCACGAAGGCCGAGCTGCGGATGCGGCGCACGTCGATGCCCGACCGGCGCGCCGCCTCGGCATTGCCGCCCACGGCGAACAGCGAGCGCCCCCATTTGGTGCGGGTCAGCATGTAGTTCATCAGCACGACGAAGCCGACAAAGACGCCGAACATCCACGGCACGCCCCGCCCGAGGTTCAGATACCACGCCGCAACCAGCAGGCCCACGGTCAGCAGGGCCGCCTTGACCAGCACCACCGACAGGTTCCCGCCCGACAGGTTTGCCGCGCGGCGCGCCCGGTTGCGGCGCAGCCCGCCCAGCACGATCAGCACCCCCGGCAGGACCGCCAGACAATAGGACAGCCAGTCCGGCATGATGAGGATCTGGCCGAACCGGACCAGGGCCGAGGCATAGGGCAGGTTGATCGACCCCGTCGGCCCCAGGATGTAAAGCTGCATCCCCAGCAGCGCCAGCAGCCCCGACAGGGTGGCGACAAAGCTGGGCATCTCGAAGCGGTTGCGCAGAAAGCCGTAAAGCGCCCCGACCGCCGCCCCGCACAGCACCGACATCGCGATGGCGGCGGCCAGCGGCAGGCCGCTGCCGACCCACATCACCCCCAGCAACGCCGAGGACAGCCCGCTCATCGAGCCGATGGACAAATCGATTTCGCCCAGCAGCAGCACGAAGATCACGCCCAGCGAGATCATCCCCACCGCGGCGCAGTCGAACAGCAGGTTCACCAGATTGTTGGGGGCCAGGAAGACCGGGTTCAGCGCGCTGAACACGACCGAGATGATCAGCAGCCCCGCCACCACCGGCAGCATCCCCAGATCGCCTGACCGCACGCGGTCGATGAATGCCCGCACGGCGCCGCCGATGCCTTCGTCATGGCGCAGGCGCACATCGGCGCGGTCCAGTTGAGGCGTGTTGTCCGGTGTCATGCCGCACCCTCCGTTTGCTGCAACTTGCGCGCGGCCCGGCGCGAAACGGAATTGTCGCTGAGCCCGGTGATCGCCGACACCAGTTCCTCATGCGGGGTCTCGGCGGTAAAGACGCCGTTGTTGCGCCCCAGCCGCAGCACGACGATGCGGTCGGCCACCGCCCGGACATCGGCCATGTTGTGCGAAATCAGGATGACGCCATGGCCCCGTTCGCGCACGCGCTCGATCAGGTTCAGCACCTCGGCGGTCTGCGCCACGCCCAGGGCGGCAGTCGGTTCGTCCAGCATGATGATCTTGGGGTCCAGCAGCAGCGAGCGCGCAATGGCGACGGTCTGACGCTGGCCGCCCGACAGCGAGGCGATCGGCTCGCGCACCGAAGGGATGCGCGCCGCCAGTTCCTGCAGCAGCGTCCAGGCGCGCACCTCCATCCCCACCTCGTCCAGCGCCCAGGGGTTCATCTCGTGCCCCAGGAACAGGTTGGCCACGACATCAAGGTTTTCGCACAGCGCCAAGTCCTGAAAGACGGTGGCGATGCCCATTTCCAGCGCCTTGCCGGGGCTGTCCAGCGTCACCTCGCGGTCCATGAACCGGATGGTGCCCGCGGTCGGCTGATGCACGCCCGCCAGCACCTTGACCAGCGTGGACTTGCCCGCGCCGTTGTCGCCGACCAGGGCCACGACCTCGCCTTCGTGGACATCCAGTTCGATGTCGGACAGCGCGGTGACCGCGCCGAACTGCTTGGACACGCCGCGCAGGCTGAGGATCAGCCGGCCGGGGCCCTTCGATGAAGTGGTCGTCTCGGTCATCGCCGTCCTTTCCCGCTGCGGACATGGTGGAGGCCGCACCCGCACGGGCGCGGCCTTCCTGCCTTACTTGCTGATGCCGGCGGCCTCGCAGGCGGCGGCGTATTCGCCGGTGCAGACCTGGTCATAGGTCTGGATGCCCTTGTCGAAGATCTCGGCCTTGATGTTCTCTTTGGTCACCACGGCGGGCACGAACAGCTCGGCCGGGGTATCATAAAGCGTGGTCTTCGCCTCGGGCGTCTGGCCGTTCACCAGCGCGACGGCGACCTTGGCGGCGGCCTCGGCCACGACCTCGGACGGCTTCGAGATGGTGTTGTACTGATCGCCCGCCAGGATCAGCTGCAGCGCCGCGATCGTCGCGTCATTGCCGGTCACCGGGGGCAGGGGGCTCACGCCCGCGGCCTTCAGCGCGGCGATGGCGCCGCCCGCGGTGCCGTCATTGGCCGCCACGATGCCCTTGATGTCGGCGCCAAAGCGGGTGATCTGCCCGGCCGCCCATTCCTGCGCCTTGGGCGGCGCCCATTCGGGGGTGTCGAACTCGGCCAGCGTCTTGTAGGCCGATGCGTCCAGCGCCGCGTCGATGCCGTCGCGGATCAGGCCTGCCGCCGCGTCGGTGGGCGAGCCGTTGATCTGCAGCACGCCCGCGCCTTCGGCCACGCCCCCGGCCTTGAGGTGGTCAACCAGCGACTGCGCGATCGCCTGGCCGATGCCCTTGTTGTCGAACGAGACATAGTAATCCGCCGGCTTGGCCGGGATCGGGCGGTCATAGGCGATGATCTTGACGTCCTGGGAATGGGCGATCTCGACCAGCCCCGCTGCCGCGGCGCTGTCCACCGGGTCCAGCACGACGACCTTGGCCCCCTGGGCGATGACCGAATTGAACTGCTGCTGCTGCAGGTTCACGTCGCCATTGGCGTTCTGATAGATCACCTGGCAGTCGGCGCAGAGTTCCTTCATGGCCTTTTGAAAGCCGGGGAAATCATGCTCCTCATAGCGGGTCGAGGCTTGGTCGGGCATCAGGAACGCAACGGTCGCACCGGCCGCCATGGCGCCCCCGGTGGACAGCAGCGTCGCGCCGAACAGGGCGGCGATCATCGTCAGTCTGGTCTTCATCTCGGGTTTCCCTCCCTGTGATCCGGTCCGGGCCGGCGCCCCGGCGGGGTGCCGGCGGCGCGGCATGCGCAATGGGTGCGATGCCATGCTCAACCGATTTAGCAATTCGCTTGACCGTCGTATCATTGTCAAGAAACTTCCTCGCAAGAAGGTCCGCGCCGCGGACCGGGGGGAAGGGGGCTGATGTGGCGAGGGGCCCGGATCAGATGCCACGGCGGGCGACGATATATGACATCGCCCGGCTGGCCGAGGTCAGTCCGGGCGCCGTCAGTTCGGTCCTGAACGGAACCTGGGCCAAGCGCCGGATCAGCCGCATGACGGCCGACCGGGTCAACCGCATCGCTGCCGAACAGGGCTATGCCGTCAACTTTCAGGCCAGCATGCTGCGCCGCGAGCGTTCGCATGTCATCGGCATGATCGTCCCGAAATACGACAACCGCTATTTCGGCGCCATCGCCGAGCGGTTCGAGACGATGGCCCGAGCCCGCGGCCTGTTTCCGGTGATAACCTGCACCCGGCGCGATCCCGACCTGGAATTCGAGGCGGCGCGCGAGATGGTGTCCTATCAGGCCGAGTGCCTGGTCGTCACCGGGGCCACAGACCCAGACCGGATCGCCGCCCTTTGCCACGCGGCCGGCGTCAGGGCGATCAACCTTGACCTGCCGGGGCGGCTTGCGCCCTCGGTCCTGTCGGACAATTTCGACGGGGCCTTGCGGCTGACGCGGCTGCTGGTCCGGCGGACCGAGGCCGATTTCGGCGCGCCGGTCCCGCTGTGGTTCGTGGGGGGGCGCGTGGGCGACAACAACACGACCGAACGCCTGCGCGGCTTTCATGCCGCCCTGGCCGAGGCGGGCCGGTCTGCCGAGCCGTCGCATATCGTGACGCCCGGCTATTCGTCGGCCCCTGTCGCGGCCGAGCTGGGCCGCGCCGCCCCCGCCGCCCCGCTGGGCATCTTTGCCAACTCGACCATCGCGGTCGAGGGGGTGATGCGCGTTGTCGCCGGGCTGCCCGACCCGGCAGGGGTGCGGATGGCCTGCTTTGACTGGGATCCCTTCGCCGCCCTGCTGCCCCAGATGATCGCCATGGCGCGCCAGGATGTGGAGGGCATGCTGGCCCGGCTGTTTGCCCTGATCGACGGCGAAGAATGTCCGGCCGCCGCACGGACCGAAATTCCGTGCATCCTGGAACTGGCGCCCCGACCATCCGGCCGCGCGGCGGGTTGAGGCCCGCCCCCGCCGATCACCCGGCGCCCCCCGCGCGCTGGCCGGACCTTGGCTGCATGGTTCGGCCGTGGCCGGCCCCTGCCGACTGGCAGTGTCAGCGCCCCCAGATGCGCGCCGGCCGCCAGGGGGCGGATGCGTCCGGGCCGTTCCGCGACAGGCAAGGCAGGGGCCGGTGGCAGGGCAGAACGGACCCTTGCCTTCGGCCCAAGGGGACGATTTGCCCCTTTGCCTTCAACATAAATCAGTGCGGCGAATCCATCCCTCGCGGGTTGTCCCGTGTCCGTCCATTCCCGACAGGAGGCTTTCATGGCCCTGACAAGCGATATCCAGACCCTTGACGATCTGTTCGTTCATCAACTGCAGGACATCTACTATGCCGAGAACCAGATCCTCGGCGCCCTGCAGAAGATGATCGGCAAGGCCACCGACGCTGACCTCAAGGCCGGCTTTGAAACCCATCTGGCCGAAACCCAGGGCCAGATCCAGCGCCTGCAGCAGGTGTTCCAGCTGCATGGAGAGGCCCCCAAGGCGATCAACTGCCCCGCCATCGACGGCATCATCCGCGAGGCGGACGAGACCTCGGGCGAGATCGCGGACAAGTCGGTTCTGGATGCGGCGCTGCTCGCTTCGGCGCAGGCGGTCGAGCATTACGAGATCACCCGCTATGGCACGCTGGTCGCCTGGGCCAAGGAGCTGGGGTTCGACGATTGCGCCGCATTGCTGCAGCAGAACCTTGACGAGGAACAGGCCACCGATCGCAAGCTGACCGCGCTGGCCGAGGCCAGGGTCAACGCCCGCGCGCAGTGACCCGCGCCCGATAATACCCGCCCGCCCCTGCCCTTGCGCCCTGCCGCCGGCCGGAACGACGCGCAAGGGCGAGGGCGGGCTTTGACGCCCCCCTCAAGCAAGTAGGGCCGAGCGCGATACGCGCCCGGTCGCCGGAAAATGGCCGCTGCCGAGGCGCGATCTGCCCGGCAGCCGGGCCGGATCTTTCAAAGGAACCAGATGATGACCTCGTGGAACCATGTCCTGTCCTTCAGCGGCGGCAATGCGCTGGGGGTGTTCCACGCAGGGGCGGTGCAGGCCCTGATCGAACGCGGCATCATGCCTGCCCATGTGGCGGGCACCTCGATCGGGGCGATCACCGGGGCGCTGTGGCTTGGCGGGCCGCCCGAACAGGCGGTCGAGCGGCTAACCGCGTTCTGGCAAGGTTCGGTGGACGGTCTTGCCCTGGGCGGCGCATCGGCGCTGCGCAAGGCATCGGCGCTGCGCGCGCTGCTTGTGGGGCGCCCGGCGCTGTTCCGCCCCGGCCTGCCGGGTTTCCTCGCCGCCTTGCCGGGGGTCATCCCCGACGATCACCTGTTCGAGACAGCCCCGATGGCGCGGCTGCTGTCCAGCCTGGTGGATATCGAGGCCCTGAACGCATCGCCCACGCGCCTGTCCATCGTCGCCCTTGACCAGACCACGGGCGAGCCGGCGGTGTTCGACAACCACGATGGCGGCCTGCGGATCGAGCATGTGCTGGCCAGCGCCGCGCTGCCTCTGGGGTTCCCGCCCGTCGTCATCGACGGGCGCCGCCTGGTTGACGGCGGACTTTCCGAGAACTGCCCCGTCCGCCGCCTGTTCGAGCCGATGCCGACATCGGCCACCCGCTGCTGGGTGCTCGACCCCTGGCCGCTGGCCGGTGCTGCGCCGGGCAGCCTCGATCAGGTGCTCTCGCGCGGGCAGGATCTGGCCTTTGCCTCGCAACGGGCCTGGGCGCTGCGCGATGTCAGGGCGCGGGTCGAGGCTGCCGACATGCCCCCGGTCATGGTGCACGAGGTCCTGCCCTCGGGCGATGGATGGGAAATCGGCGCCAAGGCCTTCGACTATACCCCAGCCGCCCTGGCACGGCGGTGGGAGGCGGGCCATGCCGCGATGACGCAGGCCCTTGACGCGGTGGATGAAGCGGCAGCGGAGCCTTCAGCCCCCGCCGCAGCCCCAAGCGTTGCCGCCGACGCCTGATCCGGGGCCGCCGGCGAAAGGGATGCGATGCGCGTGGGCAGCCGTCATGCCCGCGCCCGCCGTCATCCTTCCTGCGATGCGCCTGTCTTGCCGGCAGGGGGCGCCGCGCGTCAGCCTGCGGCCGGGCTGCGGGCCGGCAGGGTGGGGGGAACAAACCCGCGCAGCCGCAGCGCATTGCCCAGCACGAATACCGAGGACAGCGCCATCGCCCCTGCGGCGACCATCGGTGAGAGCAGGATCCCGCGCGCGGGATACAGCAGCCCCGCCGCCAGCGGGATCAGCGCGGTGTTGTAGGCAAAGGCCCAGAACAGGTTCTGCCGGATATTGCCGATCGTTGCGCGCGACAGGGCGATGGCGTTCGGCACCCCGGCAAGGCTGCCCGACATCAGCACCACATCCGCCGCCTCGATCGCGACATCCGTTCCCGTGCCGATCGCCAGCCCTACATCGCCTTCGGCCAGCGCCGGGGCATCGTTGATGCCGTCGCCGACATAGGCCAGCGTGCCATGCGCGGCCTTGAGACGGCGCACCGCCGCGACCTTGCCCTCGGGCAGAACCTCGGCCACGACATCGTCGATGCCCAGCCTGCGGGCGATTGCCTCGGCGGTGCGGCGGTTGTCGCCGGTGATCATCGCGACCTTCAGCCCCTGGGCATGCAGCGCCGCGATGGCGGCGGGCGTGCTGTCCTTGATCGGGTCGGCAACGGCGATGATGGCGGCCAGCCGGCCGCCGATCGCGGCGTAAAGGGGCGTCTTGCCCTCATCGCCCAGACGCTGCGCAACGGCCGCAAAGCCCGACACGTCATGGCCCAGCTGCGCCATGAAGCGGTCGGCGCCGATCTCGACCCATTGCCCGTCCGCCCGCGCCCGCACCCCCAGGCCGACAGCCGCGGCAAAGTCGCTGACCGGCGGCAATGCCAGCCCCTCGCCCTCGGCCGCGGCAGCGATGGCGCGGGCGATCGGGTGTTCGGACCGCGCCTCGACGGCGGCGATCAGGGCCAGCACCCCCCCGCGATCAAAGCCGGGCGCCAGTTCAAGATCGGTCAGCGCCGGTCGCCCCCGCGTCAGGGTGCCGGTCTTGTCCAGCGCGACGATGCGCGTGTCGCGCAGCAGTTGCAGCGCCTCGCCCCGGCGGAACAGGATGCCGAGCTCGGCCCCCCGGCCCGTCCCGACCATGATCGAGGTAGGGGTCGCCAGCCCCATCGCGCAGGGGCAGGCCACGATCAGCACGGCGACGGCATTGACCAGCGCAAAGGTCAGCGCCGGATCGGGGCCGAACAGGAGCCAGGCCGCAAAGGTCAGCGCCGCCGCCGCCATCACCGCGGGGACGAACCACATCGTCACCCGGTCCACCAGCGCCTGGATCGGCAGCTTGGAGCCCTGCGCCTCTTCGACCATGCGGATGATCTGGGCCAGCACCGTATCCCCCCCGACGGCGGTGGCCCGCAGCGCCAGCGCGCCGCGCTGGTTGATCGTGCCGCCGGTGACGGGCGCGCCGGGGCGCTTTTCCACCGGGACCGGCTCGCCGGTGATCATCGATTCGTCCACCCAGCTTTCGCCCTCGACCACCTGACCATCGACGGGGATGCGCTCGCCGGGGCGCACCTCGATCACATCGCCGGGGGCCACGTCGGCCGCCGCGATCTCGGCCGGCGCGGTGCCGGCGCGGCGCAGGCGCGCGGTGCGCGGCTGCAGGCCGACCAGCCGGGTTATCGCCTGCGAGGTGCGCCCGCGCGCCCGTGCCTCGAGAAAGCGGCCCAGCAGGATCAGCGTGACGATCACCGCCGCGGCCTCGTAATAGACATGAACGGTGCCTGCGGGCAGCAGCTGCGGCGCAAAGGTAGCCACCGCCGAATAGCCGAAGGCCGCCAGCGTGCCGACCGCCACAAGGCTGTTCATGTCGGGCGCCCCCCGCAGCAGCGCCGGGATGCCCTTGCGATAGAACCGCTGCCCCGGACCGGCCAGGATCGCCAGCGTCAGCAGGCATTGCAGATACCAGCTGGCCTGCATCCCGATGGTGCGCCCGACCAGCGCATGAAAGCCGCCGATCATGTGGCCGCCCATTTCCAGCACGAAGACCGGCAGCGTCAGCACCGCGGCCAGGATCAGATCGCGCCGCAGGGACAGGCGCTCGGCCTCGCGCCGGGCGGCGGCGGCCTCATCGGCGCCGGCGGTCGCCTGCGGCGCTGTACCCGCAGGCGCGATCACCCGCACCTGATAGCCGGCGCCCGCCACCGCCGCTGCCAGGGCCTGCGGATCGGCCGTGCCCTGCACGCGGGCACGCTCCGTCGCCAGGTTCACGGCTGCGGCGGCGACGCCCGGCACGGCCTTCAGGGCCCGTTCCACCCGCCCCACGCATGAGGCGCAGGTCATCCCCTCGATGGCCAGATCGACGCTTGCGGCCGCAGCGGCGGGCACGCCATAGCCCGCCTTTTCGACTGCGGCGACCAGCGCCGCGCGCGGGACCGGTGCGTTCAGGCGCAGGTCGGCCCGTTCGGTCGCAAGGTTGACGGCGGCCGAGGCAACGCCCGGCACCCCCCTCAGCGCCCGTTCCACGCGGCCCACGCATGAGGCGCAGGTCATCCCCTCGACCGGCAGGGTGATCCTGCCAGCCGACTGCGGATCGGTGATGGATGGGTCGGCATGGGCGTTCATGGCGGTTTTCCCCTGGCATTCCGGCATCCGTCCCGAACAGATAGGCACTGCTACCGCCGCAATGTCAGGGGATGGCTCCCGCCGCGGGTCATATTTCGATGAAGGCGCGCACGAAAGATGTCGCCGGGCGTTCCAGGATATCCTGCGGCCGGCCGATCTGTTCGATCCGGCCCATTGACATGATGACGACCAGATCGGCCAGCTCCATCGCCTCATGCTGGTCATGGGTGACAAAGACGGTGGTCAGCCCGGTTTTATCGTGAATGTCGCGCAGGCCCTGGCGCAGTTCCTTGCGCACCCGTGCGTCCAGCGCGCCGAACGGCTCGTCCAGCAGCAGCATCCGCGGCTCGATCGCCAGCGCGCGGGCCAGCGCGACGCGCTGGCGCTGGCCGCCCGACAGCTGCGAGGGATAGCGGGCGCCGATGTCGGGCAACTGGATAAGATCCAGCAGCCGGGCCACCCGCCGCTCGATCTCGGCCCGCGGCGGGCGCAGGGCGCGGGGGCGCGCCTCAAGCCCATAGGCGATGTTGCGCGCCACGGTCATGTGGCGGAACAGCGCATAGGACTGAAAGACGAACCCCGCCCGCCGTTCCTGCACCGTCAGGGCGGTCGCGTCCCGGCCGTCGAACAGCACCCGCCCGCCGCTGGGATATTCAAGGCCGCCCAGGATGCGCAGCAGCGTCGTCTTGCCCGAGCCCGACGGCCCCAGCAGCGATACCAGCGCCCCCGAGGGGATCGTCAGCGACACCGGATGCAGCGCCGCGGTCGCGCCGAACAGCTTGGTGATGCGGTCGATTTCGATCTGCACGGGGGCTGCCCTTTCAATGGCGGCGGGTCGAGGAAAGCTGGTCGGCATGGCGCATTTCCAGCGCGGTCTTGAACAGCAGCGTCAGCAGCGCCAGCAGCGCCAGCAGCGCCGCCAGCGAAAACGCCGCGACCGACAGGTATTCGTTGTACATCATCTCGATGGTGATCGGCATGGTCGCCGTCTTGCCGCGGATCTTGCCCGACACCACGGCGACGGCGCCGAATTCGCCCATGGCGCGGGCGGTGGAGAGCAGCACGCCGTAAAGCAGCGCCCAGCGGATATTGGGCAGCGTCACGCTGCGCAGCACGCGCCAGCCCGATGCCCCCAGCGTCAGCGCCGCCTCCTCCTCGGCGCGGCCCTGCTCGATCATCACCGGGATCAGCTCGCGCGCGACGAAGGGAAAGGTCACGAACATCGTCGCCAGCACGATGCCGGGCACCGCAAAGACGATCGGCAGGCCATGCGCGACCAGCCATCCGCCGACCGTCGAATTGGCGCCGAACAGCAGCACGATGCACAGCCCCGCCACCACTGGCGAGACCGAGAAGGGCAAATCGATCAGCGTGACCAGCAGCGCCTTGCCGCGGAAATCGAAGCGGGTGACGAACCAGGCCGCCGCGATACCGAAGACGGCATTCAGCGGCACCGCGATCGCCGTGATCGTCAGCGTCAGCGCGATCGCCGACAGCGCGTCGCGGTGCCTCAGCGCGGCAAGCGCCGCCCCTGCGCCCTCGGCCAGCGCCTCGGCAAAGACGATGGCCAGGGGGGCGCCGACCATCAGCGCCATCCCGGCCGCAGCCAGCGCGATCAACAGGATGCGGACCCATGGCGGTTCGGTCGCGGGCGGGCGGAAACGGGCGGGGGCCGCGTCAGACATCGCCGATTCTCCGTCTGCTCCATATCTGGATCAGGTTGATCGCCAGCAGCATGGCAAAGCTGATCACCAGCATCGCAATGCCGATGGCGGCCGCGGCATCGTAATTGAATTCCTCCAGCTGGATGACGATCAGCAGGGGGGCGATCTCGGTCTTCATCGGCAGGTTGCCGGCGATGAAGATGACGCTGCCGTATTCGCCGACCGCCCGCGCCAGCGCCAGCGCAAATCCGGTCAGCGCCGCCGGGGCCAGCATGGGCAGGATCACCCGGCGCAGCGTATGGGCGCGGCTGGCGCCCAGCGTGGCCGATGCCTCCTCGACCTCGCGGTCGATCTCCTCGATCACGGGCTGGAGCGTGCGGGTGACGAAGGGCAGCCCGACAAAGACCAGGGCGATGAAGATGCCCCACTGGGTATAGGCGATCTTCCAGCCGATCCCGGCGGCCAGCCCGCCCAGCACCCCCTTGGGGACATACAGCGCGGTCAGCGCGATCCCCGCCACCGCCGTCGGCAGCGCAAAGGGCAGGTCAACCGCCGCGTCCAGGATGCGCCGTCCGGGAAAGCGATAGCGCGCCAGCACCCAGGCCAGCAGCCCCCCGAACAGCAGGTTGAACAGCGCCGCCAGCAGCGCCAGGCGGAACGACAGCAGCAGCGCCGCCCAGACCCGCGGGCGATCGATGACCGCCCACAGATTGGCCGGGCCGTAAGCGATCCCGCGCATCATCAGCGCCCCGATCGGCAGCAGCACGACCAGCGACACCATGGTGAGCGTGATCCCCATGCTCAGCCCCAGGCCGGGCATGGGTGATCGCCGGATGAAGGGGCGCAGGCTCATCCTTGCCTCACTTGGGGACGTAGATCTGGTCGAAGATGCCGCCGTCGCCGAAATGCTCGGCCTGGGCCTTGGACCAGCCGCCGAAATGGGCGATGTCCACCAGATCCAGCTTGGGGAAGCGGGCCACATCCTCGGGCGCGGCGGCCGAGGCATCCCAGGCGCGGTAGAAATGCTTGTAGGCCAGCGCCTGTCCCTGGGGCGAATACAAAAAGTCCAGATAGCCTTCGGCCAGCTGGCGCTGTTCATCGTTTTTGATGTTGGCCTCGACCACGGCAACCGGCGGCTCGGCCAGGATGCTGACCGAGGGCACGACGATGTCGAACTGGTCCTTGCCCATCTCCTCGAGCGCCAGATAGGCCTCGTTTTCCCAGGCCAGCAGCACGTCGCCGATCCCGCGCTGGGCAAAGGTGGTGGTGGCGCCCCGCGCGCCGGAATCCAGCACCGGGACATGCTGGTACAGCTTGCCGACAAAGTCCCTTGGGTCCTGGCCGTTCTTTTCGGCCCAGGCCCAGGCCGCCAGATAGTTCCAGCGCGCCCCGCCCGATGATTTCGGGTTAGGGGTGATGACCTCGACGCCCTCGCCGATCAGGTCGCCCCAGTCCCTGATCCCCTTGGGGTTGCCCTTGTGCACCAGGAACACGATGGTCGAGGTATAGGGCGAGGCATTGTGGGGCCGCTTGGATTGCCAGTCGGCGGGCAGCTTGCCGGCGGCGGCGATGCGGTCGATGTCGCCGCCCAGCGCCAGCGTGACCACCTGCGCATCCAGCCCCTCGATCACCGCGCGGGCCTGCGCGCCCGATCCGCCGTGGCTCGTCTCGATCGTAGGGGCGGGATGGCCCGCATCGGTCCAGGCCTTGGCAAAGGCGGTGTTCACGTCCCGGTAAAGCTCGCGCGTCGGGTCATAGCTGACATTGAGCAGATCAGCGGCGGCGCCGGTCTGCGGCAAGGCCAGCATCCCTGCGACAAGCGCCGTCATTCCCCAGGAATGCAGCCGCGGGAACAAAGCCGATGATGGGACATGAGCGGTCATCTCGATCTCCATGACGAAGGCAGGATGCCTTCGCCATTTATCTCGACACAGATGGTCGTGTTTTTCAAGCCCCCGGCGTCGCGCCTTGCAGCAGGCGCGGGAGCCACGGATTTTGCAGGACAATGGGCTAGGGCAGGGGGGCCGCTTCGGGCGCGGGCAGGATCGCGCCCGCGGCCTTGCCGCTGCGCAGCAGGTCGTCCAGCGTCAGTGATTCGATCAGCAGCAGGTAATTGGCGAAGATCCCCGAAAAGACCTGGCGGATGCGGCAGCTTGCCTCGTCTGTGCAGTCTTCGCAGCGCTGATAGGCCGTGCGCGACAGGCAGGGCAGGGGCGCGATCGGCCCGTCGATCAGCCGCAGCAGTTCGGGGATGGACACCTGCCGCGGATCTCGCGCCAGCGCATAGCCCCCGCTGCGCCCGCGGGTCGAGGCGACGATCCCCGTGTCGCGGATATCCAGCAGGATATGTTCCAGAAACCGCTTGGGCACCCCGGCGCGCTGGGCGATGGTTTCGATCCGCAACGGCCCGGCGCCGGCCCGCTGCTGGTCGCCGAGAACCAGCAGGGCCTTGAGCGCGTATTTCATCTTCTGCGTGATCATGACGTTGCCGGTCTTTCCCGTCCGGTCGGACGACCAGGTGATTGCGCTCTGCCCTGCGACAAGGCTGCGGGGCGGCTGCATGTCAGGCCAGGCCGCGGCCGGACGCCGTTGTAGCCTCCGATGCCCGCCCCGATCAATCCGATCCCGTCCGGGCCGCGCGCAAGTCGCTTGCCCGGCAGGCCTGCTGCGGTGGCAGGCGCACAAGGCGGCTGGATGCCGGCAGCCAATCCGGCTCTGCGGGGCCGCGGCCGGCATCGCCGGCGTTCCATCGGGCCGCCGAGCCGCCTGCGATAGAGGGTGCATCCTCCGGGCGCCTTGCCCTTTGGGGGAGAGGAGCGGGAGAATGAAGGGGCGCATGATGTGCATGATCCGGCCGCTTGGCCCGGTGATACCCCCGCCAACTGCCGCCCAGCCGGGCCAACCCCCGGCGGTGCAGCGACGGCGCCGCCCGGGGGCGCGGCAGAACCGGGGCCGGATCGGCCATGCGCTTGCGCAGAGCTGCGGCCGGGTGCGCGCACCGCCAATCCGTCAGGGTGCGAAGAGCCGCTTGTGAGCGGCGTTCCGCGCGACAAGCAAGGGCATCGATCAGAGGCAATGGCCATGGACAATAGGGATGGGCGATGCAGCGGGTATGGTCCTGCGCGCTCTGCCGCACAGGCCCCTGCCGTGTGCTTGCAAGGCGGCGCCTTGCGTGGGCCGGGGCTTGGCAAGACACGGCCTTGGCAGAACAGACCCGCGCCGGTTCTGTCCTTGATCAGGCGCCCTCCTTGGCCGTGCCGGAATGATCCCTCCGCGACGGCAGAGCCGAACACGTGTCTGCGGTTCACCTGCCCGGCATGGCCACGGGCGGTCGTTCGGGGGTGGCTGCCATCGCTTCACCCAATGCGCCGGACACTGCCGCCGCCGGGTTGCGGGCTGGCTCCTCGAAAGCCGCCCCCGGCTCGGGCAGGGGGGCAGGGGCGCCCGGTTCGTCGTTCGGCCAGGCGCCTGTCCGGGGCTGCGCAGCAGGGGGCACGGCCGCCGCCGCCGCCGCGCCGGATGCCACCGCCGGATCACCAGGCGGTCCATCCGCCGCCTTGTCATCGCCGGATTGGGCCTGATGGGCGCTGATGCGCAGGGCATGGCGCCCGGCAAGCACGCCAAGGCGGCCCCTGAACAGCGTCTGCCCTGTTGCCGTTTCCAGCGTGGCCCCATCCAATGCGCCGGGGGGGAGCGCGATGCTGTCGCCCGGCGCCAAGGCCTGCAATTCGCCAAGCGTGATCTGGCGGCGGCACAGGATTCCGCTCAGCTCGATCGGCACGTTCTGCATGGCCTCGGCAAGCAGGCCCATGCCTTCGCCGGCGGGCGGGGGTGCCTGATCATGCCCCGCGGGTGCGGTGATCGCCGCTGCGGGGCGCGCTGCGGCAGCGGGCATCAGAAAGATCATCCGGCCGTCGCGCTGTCCCGCCGAGCCGGCCCGCAGCGCCACGGTGACAAGGCGATAGCCGACATCCTCGAGCATCAGCGCCAAGGGGCGCGGGTCGTCCAGAAAGCTGGCATAGCAATAGCCCTCCATCCCATCGAATCCGGGATGGAGGACAAGCTCGGCGCCGATCTCGGCAAGGCAGGCGTTCACGAAATCGGTGCAGATGGCCGCATCGGTCCGGGTGGGCCGGCGCGGTGCCGCAGGGCGGGGGGATATGCGCCCCAGGGCCTGCATTTCGATCAGCGAGGTCAGCAGCCCCGGACAGATCGCAACGGCCCCTAGCGAATCGGCCGCACCCTGAACGACCGCGATCAGCGCATGTTCAGGCAGCAATTCGCCGAATTCCGCGACGACCGCCTGACCGATGGTCACCCGGTCAAAGAACAGCGGCAGCCCGTGGATCCGCTCTGCTGCCCGTGCGATGGCGCCGGCAATGGCCCGGTCGGGGGTGCGCGGCCCCGGCGCTGGCGGCTCTGCGCCCTTCGGCCCCTCTTGGGCCGCGCTGCGGGCACGCTGCGCGGCAACATGGCGCAGCAGCACCGAGCCGGTCGAAGGCGCAGCCCCCTGCCTGTCCTGAACCGCCATAACCCGCCCTGATCATTCGTTTCCCGGTCGCAGGATGGCACGCAAAGCTTGCCAAGCCGTTACCGGAAACGCCCCTTACAGCGTCAGCCCGTTCCGGCCGGCCAGATCGGTGAAGAATTGCCAGGCGACCCGGCCCGAACGCCCGCCCCGCGTCGCCTGCCATTCGATCGCCTGGGCGCGCATGGCGCCGGGATCGATGGCCAGACCATAGGCGGCGCAATATCCCTCGACCATGGCCAGATATTCGTCCTGCCCGCAGGGGTGAAAGCCCAGCCACAAGCCGAAGCGGTCGGACAGGGACACTTTTTCCTCGACCGCCTCGCCGGGATGGATCGCGCTGGCGCGTTCGTTGTCGATCATGTCGCGCGGCATCAGGTGGCGGCGGTTCGATGTGGCATAGAGCACCACATTGGCCGGGCGCCCCGCCAGGCCGCCGTCCAGCACAGCCTTGAGCGATTTGTACTGCGCATCATCGCCCGAAAAGGACAGGTCATCGGCAAACAGCACGAAACGCCGATCCGCATTCCCCAGAACCGCCAGCAGCCGCCCCACCGAATCAAGATCCTCGCGCGCGATTTCGACCAGAACGAGGGGCAGCCCCTGCGCCACTGCCTCGGCGTGAACGGCCTTGACAAGGCTCGACTTGCCCATCCCGCGCGCCCCCCACAGCAGCGCATTGTTGGCCGCATGGCCGCGCGCGAATTGCAGCGTGTTGGCCAGCAGCGTGTCGCGCGCCCGGTCGATGCCGACCAGCTGGCCCAGCGGAACGCGGCTGACCCGGCGCACGGGTTCAAGGCGATCGGGCCCGGTATGCCAGACATAGGCATCGGCCTCGGAAAAGGCGGGAAGGGGCGCGGGGGGCGGGGACAGCCGGTCCAGCGCATCGGCAATCCGCCCCAGGGCCGGCTGCAGGCCCGTGGCATCGCGCTGGGCAGGCAGCGGCCGGCCTGCGGCGGGATCGTCAGTCGTCATTCTCGACCCACAGCCCCTGGGCGCGCAGTTCAGCCTCGCGCCGGACCTCGATCCGCCGGACCAGCTGAATGGCGATCTCGTAAAGCCCGTAGATCACCGTGAACAGCACAAGCTGGCTGACCACATCGGGCGGTGTCACCATTGCCGCCAGCACGAGAATCGCGATCACCGCATAGCGGCGCATCGAGGCCAGCCCCTTGGCCGACACCAGCCCGGCCTTGCCCATCAGCGTGAGCGCGACCGGCAGCTGGAAGGACAGGCCGAAAGCCAGGATGAACTTGGTCGTCAGCGACAGATATTCGCTGATCGACCCCTGAAAGACGATGCCCGCCATCTTGGGATCGGCGGCAACCGGCGCCTTGGGATCGTCGGGCAAATGCAGCGGCCCGGTCTGGAATCCCAGGAAGAAGTCGAAGGCCCAGGGCAGGATCAGGGAATAGGCAAAGGCCGCCCCCAGCGCGAACATGACCGGCGAGGCGACCAGGAACGGCAGGAAGGCCTGTTTTTCCGAGCGATACAGCCCCGGCGCAATGAACCGCCACAGCTGATAGGCGATGACCGGAAAGGCCAGGATGAAGCCGCCGAAGAGGGCAATCTGCATCGCCAGGAAAAAGCCTTCCTGCACCTTGAGCATCACCAGCCCGCAGGCCTGCCCGCGCTTGGCCAGCGCCCCGCAGATCGGCTGGGTCAGCACGCTGAACACCGGCTGCCAGATGAAATAGCACAGGATGGCGGCGCCGACGAAGGCAAGGCATGACCAGATCAGGCGGGTGCGCAGTTCGGCCAGATGCTCGATCAGGGGGGCCGAGCTCTCGTCGATTTCATCGGACTTGTGGGACAATCGTCAGCTCCGCTCGCTGCGGCGCATGGCATGCAGCCGCCGCACACCGGGGCGGCTCTGCGCCTCGGACAGGTCCGAATCGGCAGGATCGCGCCCCGTGCCGGAAGCAAGGCCAAGCCCGAGCCCGGTTGCCGGGGTGCCCGGCTCGCCGCGCGGAACCACGCGGGTGGGCACGGCCGCAGCATGGACAGGGGCGGCAGGGCCGGGGACGGTTTCGCCCCCATGATCGCCATCCACGGCGGGCAAGACGCTGCCGCCAGCCGCGCGGCCAGCGCCCGTATCGTTGGATGCAGCCGCGCCGGGCAGGGCCGTCCCTTGAGGCGGCGGGGCGGAGGGATCGGGAACCGGGCCGGCCGCATCACGCATGGGCACCAGCGGATCCCATTTTTCAAAGCGGTCGGCCGCGCGGCTCAGCGCATCCAGGCCCATGGCGCGCGGGCTGGTCAGCTTTTGCAGCTCGCGCAGCTCGCGCGTGGCCTCTTGCACACCCGAGGCCTTGGCCGCGTCTTCCATGGCCGAGGAAAACTCGCGCGCCATGCCCCGCGCGCGGGCCGTGATGCGGCCCAGCGTATGGAACATCACCGGCAGATCCTTGGGACCGATCACGATCAGCGCCACGACGCCGATCAGCAACAGCTCTGTCCAGCCGACATCGAACATGATCTGACCGCCCGGCGTGCCGCCTTACAGGCGATCGGTATCGCGGGGGGTCACATCGCGCAGTTCGGCGTTGCGCCGCGCGCGGGCGGCCTCTGCCTCGGCCTGGATGCGGTCGGCCTCGGCGCGGGCCTTGGCGGCGGCGGCTTCCAGATCGTCGGCGCTGCGATCAGCCCGGATCGCGGCGGCATCAACGGTGCGGTCGGCCTCGGTCGCGCCTTCGCTGACACCGCGCTTGAAGGCGGTGATGCCCTTGCCGACCTCACCCATCAGCGAGGAAACCTTGCCCCGGCCGAACAGGACCAGGACGACGATGGCGATCAGCAGAAGCGCCATGGGGGAAGGTGCGTGCATCGTCTCTCTCCGGGTGGTGGGCACAGGCCCATATGCGGCACTGCCGCAGCACGCCATATAAGCCGGCGGGCGCCCTTGCGAAAGCCCCCCTGAACGCCTGCCCCACAGGCGCCTGCCCTGCCGCCCCGGCCCCGGCCTTGCCGCCAGGGGTCGAGGCTGGCCGGCATGATCAGCGCCGGGGCGTACCATCAGGGCGCGGCATGCATTCATTTGGAAAGGCCCCATGATTCGCTGTCTGCGGTGGATGTCTCTGCCTCAATCGTGGCTTCCGAGGGGATGCTGCCCCCATCGCGGCAGGCTGTTGCTGTGCTGCTCCGGCGGGCAGATGCGGGCGGCCGTGCCAGGCCATGCGCGCGATCCTGCCGGCGCGCCCGGGGTATGTGGGCGCCGGGCTGCGGCACGCCGCTTTGCCGGCGGCTGCCATGGCGCCACATGCTGCCGCACGATCCGCCGAAAGCGGGCGCCCTTCTGGTCGGGGTGGATCATCCCCCATGCATGGTCGAGCCGCGGCGCATAGCGGCCCGCGGCGGCTGGCGGCAGCCGCCGGCGCAGCGGATCTTCAAGACAGGCTTGCCGGGCCGCGGCCCATGGCGCCCCGCAGGCTCAGGGGCTGGTCGCCATGGGCAGTAGGCGGCTGGATCAGCCCACAGCTTTTGTTCCAGCGTGTTGATCTGGAAGGATGATCCATATATCCAACAAAATAACTAGGGATTCGCAGCCGATCAGCCACGCGTCCGCAACACGAGGGGACATGATGCTGATCCGCACGCTGCCGCCGCTTGCCGGCGCTTCCATACTTGCTCTGCTGCACTCTGCCGCCTTGGCGCAGGATGCCTCCGGACGCATCGCCGTCCTGCCGATGCTGACCCTGATCGCCGATGGCGCGGAAAATATCGAGGCGACGGGCGGCAGCGTCGTCACCCGCGAGGATATCGAGGCACTGGACCCGGCCGACAATTCGGAACTGTTCGCGCGCGAATCGGCGGTGTCGGTGTCGGGCGGGGCGGGGCCGTCCAAACGCATCCACGTCTTCGGGATCGAGCAGTCCCAGCTGGCCGTCACCGTCGATGGCGTGCCGCAGGGGCCGACCACCTGGCACCACACCGGATCGAACGTCATCGACCCCGCCTTCCTGAAATCGGTCGAGGTCGAGGCGGGCGCCGCGGCGGCCGATGCGGGCTTTGCCGCCGGGGCAGGGGCGGTGCGCTATGAAACGGTGGGCGCGCGCGATCTGCTGAAGGACGGCAAGGCCATCGGCGGGCGCGCCGCCATCAGCCATGGCAGCAATGGCCGCGGCGTTGGCGGCAGCCTGGCCGGCTTCGGCATCAGGGGCGGCTTTGACTGGTTCGTGATGGCCCATGGCCAGAGCGGCGAGAACTACAAGGCCGGCAACGGCCATGAGATGCCGGGGACCGAACCTGCCGCCCGTGGCGGTCTGATGAAGCTGGGCTACGAGGCCGAGGGCCACCGGGTCGAGCTGGCCTATGAGCATGCCCGCGACGAGGCGGAGCGCGTCATCAAGATGAACATGGATCTGAACGGCGACCGCACGGTCCATCCGCTCAAGGTCACGCGCGACACGCTGAGCCTGACCTATCGCACCACGGCCCCCACGGCGATCTGGGATCCCGAACTGCGGCTCTATCGCAGCTCGGACGGCTATCGGCGCCCCAACTATGCGCAGGGCGATCTGGCAGGGGGGGCGGACAGGATCAACGGCGACATGGTCCTGAAGCGCGATAGCTTTGGCGGGGTGGTGAAGAACAGCTTTGTCCTGCCGCAGGGGACGGTGACGGCGGGCATCGACTTTGCCAATGACGACTACAGCGTGGACAATTATGGCGATCATTCCACGGCGCAGCCGCGCCTGCGCAGCTTTTCCACGATGCAGCTGGGCGCCTTTGCCCAGGCGCGGGTCGAGTTCGACAGCGGCTTCGACCTGTCCACGGGGGTGCGCTACGACCATCACCGCCTGACCGACTGGAACGGCCGCCGCCTTGCGGCTGAGGGGGCTGGCGCCAATGCCACGCTGTCCTACCGCGTCAACGAGACGGTCGAGCTGTTCGCCGGCGCCTCGCACAGCTGGATGGGCTTTGACGTGGGCGAATACGGGCTGCTGCATGCCCGCGACGCCGCCTTCGGCACCGATCCGGGCTATGATCCGGCAAGCGCCCGAACCTACAAGCTGGGGGTGAACGCCAGCCATCAGAACTGGCGCGCGGGGCTGACCTTCTTCGACATCCGGCTGGACGGGCTGGCGCGATACGACACCGAGGCAGGCTATCTGACCAATGCCGACGAGGGGCGCAGCCGCGGCCTTACCCTGAACGGCGCCTATGACTGGGGCACGGGCCGCATCGGCGCCACCTTTACCAGGGCCGATGTGACGGTGGATGGCGATGCGGCGCTGCCCAGCGGCGGCACCTTCATGCCGGTCGGCGATCTGGCGACGATCTATGTCGATCAGGCCCTGCCTGCCCATGACCTCAGGATAGGGGGCACGGTCGAATGGGCCGGCAAGCTGTCCGATGCGGCCATGACCGCCGCCGGCTTTGCCGATCACGGCAGCTATGCCGTCGTGAACGCCCATGCGGAATGGGCGCCTGCGCAAATGAAGGGCGCGGCGATCCGGCTGGGCGTCGATAACCTGCTGGACAGGGCCTATTACGAGCGCACCAGCTATGTCGCCCGGCGGGTCGGCACGCGGGAGATTGATCCCGCGCTGGCGCCGGGCCGGACGGTGACGCTGGGCCTTCGAATGGATTTCTGATCCGGCCGCGCGGCGCCCTTGCCCCGGCGCGGCGCTGGCCCGCCTGGCCCATGGGCGCGCCTGATGGCGCCGCACAGCGCGGCGCCGCCCCGGCAAGGGCGCGCCAGCTCGCCTGTGCCTGAGGCCCGCCGGTCTGGTGCGGACAATGCGCTGCCGCCTCGCAGCCCCCGGTTGCCGGGCTCGGATCGGGCAAGGCTGCAGGACGGAACGACCTTCTGCGGCGGATGCTTGCCGGCATGAACAAAGGAACGCCCCCGCGGATGGCCGTCCGCGCGGGCGTTCCCTTCTGTCCTGGCCGTCGCCTGTGCCCTTGCCGGCGGCGGTGCAAGGGGCGCGTGGGGCCGGCCCCCGCCTCTAAAGGGGCGGGGCAGGCTGGATTTCTGTCCAGACCAGCGGCTTGGGCGACTCGCGATGGGCAAAGCGCAGCAGGTGGCCCTCGAACACCTGCCGGACGCGTTCTGCCGCCTCGGCGCTCTCGGCCTCGATCATCAGGGCCAGCCCGGCCGCGTCTGCGGTCATGACCCCGGTTCCGCCCGGAAAGGCGATGCGGGCGGACCCTTCGTCCTGTTCCACGGCGACCTTGTGGGCGAAATGGCGGGCCGCGGTGGTCATGATCGGGACGGGCCGGGTGGTGGGCAGATGGGCGGAAAGTCGCATGCCGGATCCTCCTGCAAAAGGCCTAGCCATATCCTGACAAAAATACAATGGCACATGGACGCGGGCTGCCGGGGCTGATAATCACCCTTGAAAGCCGAGGCCCATCGCCGCCCGACACCCACGAACGGAGCTGATCCATGCCCATTCCGACATCCCTGCGGACAACCGCGCTGCTGGCGGCCGTGATGATGGCGCTGCCTGCGCTGGCCCATGCCGCCCCTGTCCAGACCGCCGCCGGGCCGGTCGAGATCGCCTCGGCCAAGCAGGTGGTCGCCCTGGACGTGCCGGCCATCGACAGCCTGTCTGCGCTGGGCGTCAGCCTCGCCGGCGCGCCAGAACGGCTGTATGTCGATTACCTGGCGGATACGGCCGCCAACACCCCCGACATGGGCACGCTGTTCGAACCCGATCTCGAGGCGCTGGCGGTGGCCGCGCCTGACCTCATCATCGTCGGGGGCCGCTCGGTCGCGCACAAGGATGCGCTGGCCCAGATCGCCCCGGTCATCGACATGAGCATCGGCGCCGATGTGCTGGGCGATGCGCGCGCGCGCATGACCGCCTATGGCGCGCTGTTCCAGCGCGAGGAGCGCGCCGCCGAGCTGAACGCCGATCTGGACGCGCGCCTTGCCCGGCTGGCCGAGGCGGGCAAGGGCAAGGGGCGGGGCCTTGTGGTCCTGACCAACGGGCCCAAGATGTCGGCCTATGGCAAGGGCTCGCGGTTCGGCTGGATCTTTGACGCAGCCGGCCTGGCCGAAGCCGCGCCCGGCCTGAAGGTGGACAGGCATGGCGCGTCCATCACCCATGAGTTCATCGCCCAGACAGATCCCGACTGGCTGTTCGTCATCGACCGCGGCGTGGCCGTGGGCGAGGCCGGCGACAGCGCAGCCAAGACGCTGGACACGCCTTTGGTCCGGGGAACCACCGCCTGGAAAAAGGATCAGGTGGTCTATCTTGACCCCACCCCCCTCTATATCGCCGGGGGCGGCTATACGGCCCTGACGCGGACCATCGACCAGCTCGTCGGGGCCCTGTCCAGGTGAGCCGCCCCCTGGCGCTGGCACTGGCGGCACTGGTGCCGCTGATGCTGGTCAGCCTTTTTGTGGGGGCCGCGGATGTCGATCTGCTGTCGGCCTCGCGCGATCCGCAGGCGGCCTTGGTGCTGATGCAATCCCGCCTGCCGCGCACGCTGGCGGTGGTGCTGTCGGGCGCCTCGCTGGCGCTGGCCGGGGTGGTGGTGCAGGCGCTGGTGCGCAACCGCTTCGTCGGCCCCGATACGACCGGCACGGCCGAGGGCGCGGCGCTGGGGCTGCTGGCGGTGACGCTGCTGGCGCCGGGCGCGCCGATCTGGGCCAGGATGCTGGCAGCCAGCGTCACGGCGCTGGCCGCCACCGCGCTGCTGCTGGCGATCATCCGCCGCCTTCCCGCGCGCGAGGTGATGCTGGTCCCGATCACCGGCCTTGTGCTGTCGGGGATCCTGGGCGCTGGCGTCAGCTTCGTGGCCTGGCAGGCCGACCTGATCCAGCAGATGGGCATCTGGCTGGGCAGCGGCGAGTTCTCGGGCGTGGTCGCGGGGCGGTACGAGCTGCTCTGGATCGCGGGGGCGGCGGCGGTGCTGGCCTGGTTCTCGGCCGACCGCTTCGCCATCCTGGCGCTGGGGAACGATGTCGCGGCGGGGCTGGGGCTGGATACGGGCGCGGTCATGCGGCAGGGGCTGCTGGTCGTGGCGCTGGTCACCGCGACGGTGGTGGCGACGGTCGGCATGGTGCCCTTTGTCGGGCTGGTCGTTCCCAACATCACCGCCCGCATCATGGGCGACAACCTGCGCGCCTCGCTGCCCGTGGTGGCGACAGGCGGGGCGGGGCTGCTGCTGGCCTGCGATCTTGCCGCGCGGCTGGTGGTGCGCCCCTATGAGCTGCCCGTGGGCCTGATCCTGGGCGTCATCGGCTCGGCGGTGTTCCTGGTCCTGCTGCATGCGCGGCCCGCAAGTGGCTAGGGACGGGCGCGCCCTTGCGTTGCTGGCCGGGCTGCTGGCGCTGGCCTGCGCGCTCTGGCTGTTCCAGGGTTTGGGCGAATCGCGGCGCGGCTTTCTGCTGGGGCTGCGGGGAACGCGGCTGGCGGGGCTGCTGATCCTCGGGGCGGCGACCGGGGTGGCGACGGTGCTGTTTCAGACCCTGGCGGCCAACCGCGTCCTGACCCCTGCGATGATGGGCTTTGATTCTCTGTTCGGATTCGTCCAGGTGCTGATCGTCTCCAGCCTGGGGGCCGCGGGCCTTTCAGCGGTGGGCGGGCTGGCGCGCTTCTGGCTGGCGGTCGGGGCGATGCTGGTGCTGGCGCTGGCGCTGTTCGTGCCCTTGCTGGGGCGGGGCGGTCGTGACGTGCCGCGGATGATCCTGACCGGGCTGATCCTGGGGGTTCTGTTCCGTTCGCTGTCGGGGTTCCTGACCCGCGTGATGGACCCGAATGCCTTCGCCGTCGTCCAGAGCCTGTCCGCCGCCAGCCTGAGCCGCATCGACCCTGCGGTCCTGCCCTGGGCAGGGGCGATGACCGCCGCTTCGGTCACCGCCGCCCTGGCGCTGTCGCGGCAGTTCGACGTTCTGGCGCTGGGCCGGCAGCATGCGGTATCGCTGGGGCTGCGGGTTGCGGCGCTGATGGTCGGGGGGCTGGCGCTGGTCGCGCTGATGACGGCAGCGGCGACGGCGATGGCCGGTTCGCTGGCGGCAGGCAGCCCGATCGGTGGCCCGGCCGCCTTCTTCGGCCTGATCGCGGCGGGGCTGGCGCGGGGGCTGACCGGCAGCGCCCGGCATGCCGTCCTGCTGCCTGCTGCCGCGCTGGTGGCCATGCTGGTGCTTGTTTTGGGCCAGATCCTGTTCGAACGGGTGCTGGGCCTTGCCGGCACGCTGTCGGTGGTGATCGAGTTTGCGGGCGGGCTGTTCTTCCTGGCCCTGCTGCTGAAAGGGCGGCTGCGATGATCGAGATCGAGGCCCTGTCCCACAGCATCGGCGCAACGCCGATCCTGCGTGATCTGACCCTGACGCTGCCGCGCGGCGGGATGACGGCGCTGATCGGCCCGAACGGCGCGGGCAAATCGACGCTGCTGCGCCTGATCGGGCGGCTCGAGCCGCTGCAGCGCGGCCGTATCGGCATTGACGGGTGTGACATCGCCCGCACGCCCACCGCGGAACTGGCCCGGCGCATGGCGATCCTGGGCCAGCAGACCGCGATCTCCAGCCGCCTGCGGGTGCGCGAACTGGTCGCCTTTGGCCGCTGGCCCCATTGCCATGGCCGGCCCGGTCAGCGCGACCACGCCGCCGTCGCCGCCGCGCTTGAGGCCTTTGACCTGGCCCCCTTGGCCGACCGCTTTCTCGACGAGCTGTCGGGCGGGCAGGTCCAGCGCGCCCATATCGCCATGACCGTCGCGCAGGATACCGACTGGCTGCTGCTGGACGAGCCGCTCAACAACCTGGACATGGCCCATGCCCGCAGCCTGATGGCACGGGTCGCCGCCCTGGCCCGGACGCAGGGGCGCGGGGCCGTGATCGTGCTGCATGACGTGAACCATGCCGCCGCCTGGGCCGATCACGTGGTGGCGCTGAAACAGGGCCGGCTGCATGCGCAAGGCCCCGTGGACGCTGTCCTGTCCGAACCGCTGCTGTCCTCGCTTTACGACATGCCGCTGGCGGTCACGCGCCATGACGGCCGGCCGCTGGTCCTGCATCATGGAGCGCGCTGAGCCATGCCCGCCCGGCAGGGCGGCGGCGCCCTGCCATCCGCGGCGGCCGCGATCGGGGCCTGCAGGCGCCCTGCGGCAAGGCCGCCAGGCCGGGGGCGGGCGCCGCTGCCGCGGCGGATCAATGGGGCGGCCCGGCTGATCGCCCGGCAAGGCTCATGCCCCGGGCATGCTTTGCGAGGATGCAGGCTTTCACCGCCCCCGCCTTTCCGCAGCAAGCCGCGCCCCCTGACATAGGCGGGCATTTCCTGCCCAAAGGGCTTGAGCGCCGCTGTCAGGCCGCGGGCCTCGACTGCGCATTCAGGATGGGCAGGCAGGGCAGGGATGGGCGGGCAGAGCCCCGATCCAGACCTTTCGCCAATGGGATCGGCAAGCCCCTCGGCCGGTCGTCATGGGCATGAAGTGGTAGCGGAGGTCCGCTACATGGGCAGGCCCACAAGGCGCACAAGTGCAGCGTCGCACTTTGGCGCACAGGCGCCTGCTCAGCTATCGAATGGGGTTTCGCCCCCACACGGTCTGAAGCCCCCTTCAGTGCGTCCCGCAGCCAGTAGCGAGGAAGCCCTCGCAGCGTTTGGCAATGATGGGTGCTCGTCGCCGCCGCTCGCGTGGCCACTGAAGAAGCCCCTGAAGCAGAAGCCTCAGGGGCCATTCCTTACTCTGAAAACTCAAGTCCCTTGAACGACATCCCGCGCACCGCCGCCGGCGCGGCCGAGAGGCGGCGGATGTCTGCCCAGGTCTGCTTGTAGACCGGGATGATCAACTCGTTCGTGCCCGCCGAGATCACGTTGCCCTGGGTTCCGCGCGGACTGCCGAAAATCATGAAGGTTTCCTTCGGCCGTGCTGTGTCGATCGGATAGGCAATGTCGAGCGGCTCGTCGAGCTTGAGATCCGCGAGATTGGCGAGACGCTTCGAGGGATAGGCCACGCGGGCAAGCGATGGCTGGGCACGGGCCGGCGCCGCCGGCAGCACGCTCGACGCTGCGACGCCGACAGCGCCGAGTGCGCCGCCCTGAAGAAAGCGGCGGCGTCCTGTGTCAATGATCTTGGGGCATGTCATGGCCATCATCCCTCTTGGGCTGTCACGCGCAGCCTATACCATGGCGAGGCCCCGCGAGGCGTCGTAAAAGGGCGCTAGATATCTCCATAAACTGATGTAATATATATATAATTACTGGCGTTCGGAAATCCGAACGGGCTGGAGGCCGAGCTTCTGGATCTTCTCCCACAGCGTGGTGCGTGACACCTTCAGCAGCCTTGCGGCCTCGGCCATCTGGTGGCCCGACCGCTCGAGCGCGACCATGATCTGTGCCCGCTCGGCGGCATCACGTGCCTCGGCAAGGCTTTGCAGCGCGGCGTTGGTCTGCCGCTCGGGGAACAGGTCGGCCGGGAACAGCCAGTCCCCGGCGGCGTGCTCGACGCCCCGGATCAGCCGGGCGCGCAGCTCGCGGCCGTTGCCCGGCCAGTCATGCGCCCGGACCGCTGCCTCAGTCAGCGCGGCGATGCCGCGAAGCCTGCCGCCGGCGCGCGCATTCACCGCCGGGAACAGCCGGTGCAGCGCCGTAACCTCTGCGTAGCTGCGCCGCTGCACAGGGAGGACAGGCCGTCCGGATGCATCAGCCAGCGCCAGGGTAAGAGCGTCGATGACCGCTGCCTCGTTGTTCAGAAAGACCGGGGTCAGTCCGAAGCGGAGCGGCCCTTCAGCGCCGGTCGCGATCCGAGCCGCCAGCAATGCGGGCGCGGACAGAAGCAGCGAGCGACGGGCGATAGGGGGTCGAATCGTCTGCATGGCTGCAAACCTGGTGCTTGCCGTGCGTTGCGTTATCCGAGGCAGAAGCGTGCGGCGGCCATGAACAGCGATCAGGCGCCCCTGAGGCGTCGGGCAGCCAGCCAGGACAAAAGCGCCATCACACCGGCCATCGCGAGGCACAACGCAAGCCCACCGAGCTGGTAGCTGATCCCGGACAGCAGCGTGCCGATCAGCCGGCCTGCGGCATTGGCCATGTAGTAGAAGCCCACGTCGCGGGTGATCCGCTCCGCCGATCCGAAGGCGAGGATCAGGTATGAATGGACCGATGAATTGACCGCGAAGATGAAACCGAAGACCAGCAGGCCTGCCACAAGCAGCCAGGTGAGCCACGCGGCGGTTCCCCCGGCCGCCCAAGCGGCAAAGGCCAGCACGAAAGGCACAGGAACCAGCAGACCGGACCAGAAAACTGCGCTGTCCACCGTCTCGGCCTCGGGTTGCCCCTTGCGCCCCAGCAGGCGCGGCGCGAACCCCTGCACCACGCCATAGGCGATGATCCAGAGCGCCATGAAGCCGCCGACGAGGAAAAACGCCTCGCGCCGTCCCTCGGCGGTTCCGTCCGACAGCACCGCCTGGAAATAGACCGGAATGCCCACGACGAACCACACGTCCCGTGCGCCGAACAGGAACATCCGCGCCAGCGACAGCCGGTTTACGCGGACGTCCTTGGACCGCCAGCCGGACCAGCTTTCTTCGGACTTCATCCGCCCGGGCAGACCTGCCGGCAGGAACAGCACGACCGCGATCAGGATCACAGCCAGAACAGCCGCCATGCCCCAGACCGCCGCCTTGAATCCGGCGAGGCCCAGGAGCGCGGCACCAAGGAAGAAACCGAGGCCCTTCACGGCGTTCTTCGATCCGGTCAGCGCGGCCACCCAGCGGAAAAGGACACCATCCTCGGTTGGGGCCAAGAGTTTGACCGCCGATTTCGATGACATCTTGGCCAGATCCTTGGCCACGCCCGAGACGCCTTGGACGGCCATCACGAAGGCAACCGAAGCCGCGACAGACCACGCCGGGTCAAGCTGCGCCAGCGCGACGAGGGCAGCGATCTGCAAGGACAGGCCCCCATAGAGCGTTGCCGCCAGACCGAACCGCGCCGCAAGCCAGCCCGCGCCGAGATTGGTCACGATGCCCGCGACTTCGTAGAGCAAGAAGAGCCAGGCCAGTTGCACCGGCGAGAAGCCCAGCCCGTTGAAATGCAACAGCACGAGCATGCGCAGCGCGCCATCCGACAGCATGAAGGCCCAATAAGCCGCCGTCACCGCCCCGTAGGCGCGCAAGGGGTTCGCAGAGGCCGCCGCGTCGCTCACATCGACCCCGCGACCATGCGGGCGATGTCGGCCAGACGGCAGGAATAGCCCCATTCGTTATCATACCAAGCGTAGATCTTCACCTGTGTGCCGTTGATAACCATCGTCGAGGGACCGTCCACGATGGACGAGCGGGGGTCATTTGTGAAATCGCAGGACACGAGCGGCCGCGTCTCGTAGCCGAGTATGCCTTTCAGCGGTCCTTCGGCGGCAGCCTTGAACAAGGCGTTGACCTCCTCTGCGGTGGTCTCGCGCTCGACCTCGAATACGCAGTCGGTCAGTGAGGCGTTCAAGAGCGGCACCCGGACCGCATGACCGTTCAGGCGTCCCTTCAGTTCAGGATAGATCAGCGTGATCGCGGTGGCCGAGCCGGTGGTCGTCGGGATCAAGTTCATCAGGGCAGACCGTGCGCGGCGCATGTCCTTGGCCGGGCGGTCTACGATGGTCTGGGTATTGGTCACATCATGGATCGTGGTGATCGAGCCGTGCTTGATACCAAGATTTTCGTGGATCACCTTCACCACCGGCGCGAGGCAGTTTGTGGTGCAGGACGCCGCCGTCAGAAGGTTCTGTGTGCCGTCATAGAGATGATGGTTCACGCCATAAACGAGGTTCAGCGCGCCGCCGTCCTTCACCGGCGCGGAAACGACGACCTTTCGCACCCCTGCCGTGTAATAGGGTGCGACCTTGGCACCTGTCTTGAACACGCCGGTGCAGTCGATCACCAGATCGACGCCAAGCTTAGCCAGCGGCAGGGCCTCGATGGTCTCTTCATGCGTCAGGCGGATGCGTTGGCCGTTCAGGTCCAGCGCCCGATCTGCTGCCGCCACCGGAGTTCCCCAACGGCCATGCACGGAATCGAACTCCATCAAAAGTGCATGCTGTTCGGCATCCCCCGCCGGATCGTTCAGCAGGACCAAGTCGCCGCCCGCGCCGGTGTCGATCAGATTCCGGAGGACGAGTTTTCCGATGCGGCCAAGGCCGTTCAGAGCAATGCGCGTCATGATACTCAAGCCGATGCGTGATCGTCGGAGCCGATGGCATCAACGCGGGACTGGAGGGACATGCGGCTCAGCGACGCGAAGGGCAGCTCGACAAAGGTCATGATCCGTCGGCGAAGGGCGCCATAGGTTTGGGCAAAGATCAGCGCCTTTTCGGCATCGGTTCCGGTGGCCTTGACCGGGTCGGGCAGGCCCCAATGGCCGGTGATGGGCTGGCCCGGCCAGGGCGGGCATTCCTCTGCCGCTGCCGTATCGCAGACGGTGAAGACGAAATCCATGACCGGTGCGCCCGGCTGCTGGAACTCGGAGATATGCTTGGATCTCAAGACTGAGGTGTCGTGGCCATTGCGCTTCAGAATTTCCAGCGCAAAGGGGTTCAACTGCGAGTTGGGGCGGGTGCCCGCGGAGAATGCCTGGAACTTGCCTTTGCCCAGATCGCGCAGAAGCGCCTCGGCAAAGATTGACCGTGCCGAGTTGCCTGAGCAGATGAAGAGCACGTCGAAGTCAGTATCGGGGAAGGTCCGGTCCACTTGAACAGTATCCTTTGGGTCGGAGAGCAAGGGGGCAAGGAGGTCGGGCCGCGCTCGGCCCACATCGAGGGCGAGGTAGCCGATAAGGCCCTCGGTCGTGTCGAGATCGACGGCATAATAAAGCGACCTGCCGGCGCGTGTGACCTGGACGAGGCCAGATGCCGTCAGATCGGCGAGGTGATGCGACAGCGTGTTCTGTTTGATCGCCAGCGCCTCAGCGATCTCGGTCGGGCGCACGCCTTGCGGGGCGAAGCGCATCAGCAGGCGGAATACGGCCATCCGGCCGGGATGGCCGAGCGTGGCGAAGGCATGGACGGCGCGATTCTGTTCCATTATTCCTGATAAGAGGAAATAATTGAACTTGTCCAATGAAGGTTTCATGATTGGCCAAGCCAGCACGTGCGCTCACTGATATGGCGTTCTGAGATACGGCACGCTCTTGGCACCTTGGCGGCAGCGGTGTCGCTGAGGGAACCCTGCGCCGAAACCTCGCCGAGGATGATCTCCTCGGCGGTCCGGCCCGCGAGCTTCAGTGCCAGATGTGCCTTGACCTCGGCTCGCGTTGCCGGCGGGACTGACCAGTCGAAGCCCACCAGCCCCTCATGCGGGCTGGCCACGGCCCGACGGGGAACGCCGCCGGCCTGCAACCCGCCAGCATATGCCCCGCCTTGGACGGCGACGCGCCACAGCCGCTCCTGCTTCGGCAGATGCGGCTGGACGATCGCCGCCTCCAGATCGGCGATCTCGAAGGCGTGGCCCGCGGCGCGCATGGCTGCGCGCCTGGCGGATCGCGCCGTCGATGCCGGCAGCGGTGGGGCCGGCGGCGTGCGGGACGGCGGCCTGCGGGACTTGCGGGCAAAGGCAGCGTGACGGCTCCGGGCGGGATCGCTGTCGCCGATGCGCAGCGCGAAGGAAGCGCCGACCGCGCGGACACGCTCCGGGGCCAGCCGGTTCAGCGACCGACGACCGGCTCGACCATCCCCGGCGGGGCGGCGATGGCGGTGACGGCAGTGTCGGCCAGCCAGCTGCCGGTATCTGCACGATCACCCACCTTGGCCAGCACCCGACCGAGGACGACCAGCATCTCCGGGCTGTCGGTCAGGGGGAGCTGAACTCGGTCGGTCCGAACTGCCCGATGCGGATCGTGAAAATGATCGCGATGCCATCCAGGCGATCTGTTCATTGATCCTGCACGTGACCGTCATTGATCGAGATGACGGCGGCATGGATTGCGAGCTTGCCGGGACGATCGCCCTCTTGTCGCGTCGCGCGTCGGGGGGGCAAGTGGTAGCGGAGGAGGGATTTGAACCCCCGACACAAGGATTATGATTCCTCTGCTCTAACCAGCTGAGCTACTCCGCCCCGATCTGCCCGTTCGGGTGCGTGGCGTTTAAGGCCGGGCGCAGCGGGCGTCAAGGGGGTTTGCGCTGCCGGGCGCAGGCGGCGACAAGGGTCTTGCCAGACTGCGCCGGGCGAGGCAGGGAAAACCCCGGCATCCGTTCGAATCGGGGTGCAAGCAGGAAAGGGACGACATGGCCGACGACCTTTATGCCGCGCTGGGCGTGCCCCGAACGGCGAGCGAGGCCGAGATCAAGAAAGCCTATCGCCGGATCGCCAAGACCGACCATCCCGACCTGACCGACGATCCTGCGGCGCAGGAACGCTTCAAGGCGGCATCGGCGGCCTATGACCTGCTCAAGGATCCCGAGCAGCGCGCCCGCTATGACCGGGGCGAGATCGATTCGCAGGGGCAGGAGCGCCCCCAGCGCCGCTATTACCGCGACTTTTCCGAAGCGCAGGGCAACCCCTATCGCGGCAAGCCCAGTTATGGGGACTTTTCCGATGTCTTTGCCGACCTGTTCGGCGAAGGCGCGGCCCAGGGCGGGCGCAGCGGCTTTGGCGCCGGCTGGCAGGGCGCGGGCCGGGGCGGTGCGCAAAGCTTTGACATGCGCGGGCAGGATCACCGCTATACGCTCGAGGTCGATTTCCTGACCGCCGCCCGCGGCGGGACGACCCGCATCACCCTGCCGGACGGCAATGTGCTGGACGTGGCGATCCCTGCGGGCACACGCGACGGGCAGACCATTCGCCTGCGCGGCAAGGGCGCTCCGGGGATGGGCGGGGGCGCGCCGGGTGATGCGCTGCTGTCGGTCACCGTTGCCGATGACCCCGACTGGCGGCGCGAGGGCGAGGACATCATCACCGTGCTGCCCATCTCGCTGTCCGAGGCGGTGCTGGGCAGCCGGGTCGAGGCCGAGACGCTGGACGGGCCCGTGATGCTGACGGTCCCGGCAGGCGCCTCGTCGGGGCGCAAGCTGCGCCTGCGCGGGCGCGGCCTTGCCGGGCCGGGGGGCAGGCGGGGCGATCAGTATGTCGAGCTGCGCATCGTCCTGCCGCCGCAGGTGGACGACGAGCTGTCGCGCCTGATCCGGGATTGGAGCGCCGCGCATCCCTATGATCCACGTGCCGGGCGGGGGAAAAGATCATGACCTTGATGAGCCGTGCCGAATTGCTGGCGCTGGTGCCCGACCTGTCCGAGGCGCGGCTGGCCGCCCTGACCGAAGCGGGAATCGTCAGCCCCGTCCGGGCCGAGGCAGGCGAGCGATTTCGCGATCTCGATGCGGCGCGGCTGCAGCTTGCAATAGAGCTTGAGGATGTGTTCGCCCTGCATGAGGAGGCGCTGTCGCTGGTGCTGTCGCTGATCGACCAGCTGAACGGCGCGCGGGGCGATATGCGGGCGGTGCTGGGCGCGCTGGCCCAGGAGCCGCCCGAAACCCGCGCCCGCCTGCGCGCGGTGATCGCCCGCCATGTCGTCCGGGTGGGCGGATGAGCGCCCGGCTGCGGGACGGCGGCCCCGATCCGGACCGGGCCGACTGGGACGGCGGCTGCCATTGCGGCGCGGTGCGCTTTCGCGTGCGGCTGGCGGACGGGCTGCACAGCGCGCGCCGCTGCGACTGCAGCTACTGCCGCATCAAGGGCGTGGTCGCGGTGACGGCGGCAGAGGGCGGCTTCGTCCTGATGGCGGGCGACGAGGCGCTGACCGCATACCGCTTCAATACCGGGACGGCGGCGCATCATTTCTGCCGCATCTGCGGAACGCCGACGCATCATTCGCGCCGATCAACGCCGGGGCAGGTCGCGGTCAGCGCCGCCTGCCTTGAGGGCGTCTCGCCCTTCGATTTCCTCGAGCTGCCCGTGTCCGACGGCGTGAACCATCCGGCCGACAGCGGCACCGCACGGCAGGCCGGGCGGCTGCTTTACAGGCCGGCGTAAAGGCGGCCCAGCCGGGCTGCCTCATCGGCCAGCCCCCAGGGCGGGTTGATGACGAACATGCCCGATCCGGTCATCCCGTGCCCAGGCCGGGCAGGGGCAAAGCGCACCTCCGACAGCAGGGCGCCGGGGTGATCGGCGGCCAGCGCCGTGACCATCGCCCGGTGGCGATCATCCGCCAGCAGCGGATACCACAGGGCGATCACGCCCACGTTCCACTTGCGCGCCATCCGGGCGATCCAGCCGGGCAGGCGGTCGTAATCGGCCTTGATCTCATAGCTGGGATCGACCAGCAGCATCCCCCGCCGCGGCAAAGGCGGCAGCAGGGCATTGGCAAAGGCAAAGCCATCGTCGCGGCGCAGATCGGCGCGGGGCGCCATTCCGGAAATCGCGTCTTGCAACAGCGCAAATTCGCCGGGATGCAATTCGGCCAGGTGCAGGCTGTCGTCGGGGCGCAGGAAATGCGCGGCGATCAGCGGCGATCCGGGATAGCTGTCCACCCCATGCGCATGCCTGACCCGGTGCAGCGCCGCCGCAAGAGGATGGCCGGGGGGAAACCAGCCGCCGGCCAGCACGCGCCCGATCCCCGCCGCCGCCTCGCCGGTGCGCAGCGCCTCGGGCGCGCGCAGGTCGTAAAGCCCCCGCCCCGCATGGGTTTCCAGATAGCTGAGCGGCTTTGGCTTGTCGGTCAGCCGCGCCAGTGCAACCGCCAGCAGTGCGTGCTTGTGCACATCGGCAAGGTTTCCGGCATGATAGGCGTGCTGATAGGACAACATGAACGCTGCCTAGCCGGGCATCCCGTCTTTGACCAGCCGCCGGGGAAAAGGCCGCCGCAGGATCGCAGCCTGCCCAAAGGCGCGCAGCCCCTGCCGTGATCCCCTTCAAGGGCAAAGCCCGCGGTAAGCGCGTGCAGCCTTCAGCAGGGCGCGGGCATAAATCGCATTCGGTCGGGCTGAGGGAGAGAAAGCGGCGACCCCGGGGAGGAGGAGAGGGGTCGCCGCCGACAACACGGACCCAGGGAGGAGGAGGGGTCCGGCTGCATCAGGATCATCACCGGGGAGGAGGTCGGTTCCGATCCTTGCGCCCAACATGCTGCTTATGCTGCGCCTGCACAACACAGTTTTTAGCGCGGCAGCTATGTTCCGCATGCATGGGAGTGCCCTTGAAAATGGGTCAGAGGCCTCTAGGGTGGCTGGAATCTTTCACGCCGACCCGGTGAGGTCGGCGAATCATGCGCAACGCGCAGGCCGGTCATTGGCGATTCCCCCTCATCCCGGCCTTGCCAAGCTGCGCTGCAGCAAGACGGGCGGGTGGCTGGCAGGCCATCTCGCGCCTATATGCAGCGGATCAGGGCTGATGAGGGATGCGTAAAGATGGCAACGCGGGATGATGTGATTCGGGAACTGGCCGAGGTGCCGGTTCCCGGCGGCCGCAATCTTGTGGATGCCGATCTGGTCAGGGCCTTGCAGGTCGGCGGCGACGAGGTCCGCTTCGTGATCGAAGCCCCTGACGCCGCCCTCGCCCGCGCGCTGGAACCTGCCCGTGCCGAGGCAGAGCGGCGCCTGCGGGCCTTGGGCTTTGCCCGCGTCGGCATCGTCACCACGGCGCAGGCCGGCCCGGCGCCGCGGGTCACGGCGCGCTCGGGCGAGGGTGCGGCGAAGGGCGCGGGCGCGCCGCCCGCTCTCAAGCTGGGCCGGCACCCCGTGCCTCAGGCCGGTCCGCAGGCAATCCCCGGCGTCCGGCATATCGTGGCGATCGGCTCGGGCAAGGGCGGGGTGGGCAAGTCAACGCTGACCACCAACCTGGCCGTGGCGCTGGCCCGCGCGGGCCGGCGCGTCGGCGTGCTGGATGCCGACATCTACGGCCCCAGCCAGCCCCGGATGCTGGGCGCGACGGATCGCCCGCGCAGCGAGGGCGAGCGCATCATCCCCGTGCAGGCCCATGGCGTGACCATGATGTCGCTGGGCCTGATGATGAAGGAGGGCGAGGCGGTGGTCTGGCGCGGCCCGATGCTGATGGGCGCGCTTCAGCAGATGCTGAACCAGGTGGAATGGGGCGAGCTGGACGTGCTGCTGGTGGACCTGCCCCCCGGCACCGGCGACGTGCAGTTGAGCCTGTGCCAGAAGGCGCCGGTTTCGGGCGCGATCATCGTGTCCACCCCGCAGGATGTGGCGCTGATCGACGCGCGGCGCGCGATCGACATGTTCGACAAGCTGGGGACGCCCATTCTGGGGTTGGTCGAGAACATGAGCGTCTATGTCTGCCCCAATTGCGGCCATGAGGCGCATCTGTTCGGCCATGGCGGCGTCAGCGCCGAGGCGGCCGCCCGCGGCCTGCCGCTGCTGGGCGAGATCCCGCTGGATCTGTCAGTGCGCCTGGGGGGCGATGCCGGACAGCCAGTCGCCGCCAGCGAAGGGCCGGTCGCGGATGCCTATGCCCGCCTTGCCGGGCGACTGATCGGGGACGGGATGGCTTGACGGCGCCTTCGTCCGGGAAATCACGGGAACGGCCGGGGGGCTAGGGTGGCGCTGCCTGCGCTGCCCGCCCTGCCGCATCCCTCGGCCCGCCGAATCGAAGCGCCCGCATGGCAGGCATTGTCCGGCCCGGCGGGCCACCCTGAGGGACCGATAGGCGGTTTTTTACTGGTCCGGGAAGATGTGGGACTTATCTGCCACATCAGATTTCATACCAGATGTTGGGTGGGAACCGGTTTGCCGTTCTACATGTTGAAGAATTAACAAATATTTTACCGCTTGTTCGCGCCGTGTTCGGCAGGGGCACGGCCTGCCTGCCTCGCACCCGCCCGCACAAGCCCATTGCTTCCCATGAAATCCCATGGCATCCCGTTCTCACGGAAGGCGGACAGCGAAGGGGCGGCAAGACCCCGGCCAAGGCAGGCTTCATACAGGCACCGCCATCCGCATGACGACCCGGCCGCGCGCGAGCAGCACCTTACCCCAGAGGTGGCGCACAGAAGCCGGGCGATCCCCGAAACTTCGGGGCCCAGAGATGGGACGAGGGCGGCGGATCGGGCAGTGGCAGCAGCCCGGTCCGCCCTTTCTGCTTGGGGGCGGGACAGTGGAAGGTGGCCGGCTTGGCACGCAGGTTCAGAGGCTCGGAGGAGGTCAAGGTCGATGCCAAGGGGCGCATCTCGATCCCGGCCCGGTTCCGCCGTGTCTTTGAATCCTCCGATCCCGATTTCACGGCCGGCAAGCGCGCCCAGATGGTGATCGTCTATGGCTTTGCCGAATGGACCCATCTGCGGCTTTATACCATCGAGGCGATCGATGAGATCGACGCGGGGATCAGCCGGATGCCGCGCGGCTCGGTCGAGCGGAGCTATCTGGAAACCTTGATGAACGGCCTGTCCGAGGAGGCCGAGATCGACACGGATGGCCGGCTGATGCTGCCCCAGCGCCTGCGGGAAAAGATCGGCCTCGACGACCGGGCCTTCTTCATGGCGCAGGGCGACTATCTCAAGCTGTCCACCCCCCAGACCCATGCCGCCGACCTGGCCGAGATGGAGGCATCCATGCCCGCGCTGGAGCCGGGCGCCGATCCGCTGTCGCTGCTGCCCCCGCCGCCGCCGGGGCGGCCGACGCCTGATGGCGGCCCCGCATCTTCCTGTGCTGCTGCGCCCGCTGCTGGACGCGGTCGCGCCCGTGACCGGCGTGTGGATCGACGGCACCTTCGGGGCGGGCGGCTATGCGCGCGGGCTGCTGGGGGCGGGGGCGGACCGGGTTATCGGCATCGACCGCGACCCGGCGGTCTTTGCCATGGCGGCGCCTTGGGCGGGCGAATATGGCGAGCGGCTTCGGCTGGTGCCCGGCACCTTCTCGGATCTCGACATCCTGGCGGGGCAGGCCGTGGAGGGGGTCGTGCTCGATCTCGGCGTCAGCTCGATGCAGCTCGACCAGGCCGAACGCGGCTTTTCCTTTCTGCGCGACGGGCCGCTGGACATGCGGATGTCGGGGGACGGCCCCTCGGCGGCCGACCTGCTGAACGGCGCGGACGAATCCGTCATCGCCGACGTGCTCTATCATTATGGCGAGGAACGGGCCGCCCGCCGCATCGCGCGCGCGATCATCCGCGCCCGGCCGCTGGCCACGACCGCGCAACTGGCCGAGGTGGTCCAGTCCTGCCTGCCGCGCCCCAAACCCGGGCAGAGCCATCCGGCCACGCGCGCCTTCCAGGCCGTCCGCATCTGGGTGAATGATGAATTCGGCCAGCTGGTCGCCGGGCTTGCCGCGGCCGAACGCGCGCTGAAGCCGGGCGGCAGGCTGGCGGTGGTCAGCTTCCATTCGCTCGAGGACCGGATCGTCAAGCGGTTCATGCAGGCCCGTGCCAATGCGGCCGGGGGCGGCAGCCGCCATGCGCCCCGCATCGTGCAGGATGCGCCCGCCTTCACCCTGCCGTTCCGCCGGGCCATTGGCCCCGATGACGCCGAACTGGCCGGCAACCCGAGGGCGCGGTCGGCCCATCTGCGCGTGGCGCTGCGCACCGATGCGCCTGCCGGACAGGCCGATCCGGCCGCGCTGGGGCTGCCGCAGGGGCCGGGGGCGGTCTGATGCGGGCGCTGATGTATCTGCTGGCGGCGCTGACGGTCATGGTGCTGGCCTTCTGGGCCTACCGCGAGAACTATCGCACGCAGGCGCAGATCGACGAGATGCAGGCCGTGCAGAACGAGATCGCGCGCCTGCGCGACGATCTGGGCGTTCTGCGGGCCGAATGGGCCTATCTGAACCGGCCCGAGCGGCTGCGCGAGCTGGTGGACATGAACTTCGACCGGCTGCGGCTTGGCGCGGTTCAGGCCACGCAGTTCGGCGCCGCCCGCAACATCGACTATCCCCGCCCGCCCGAGCCCGCCCCTGCCGGAACGGAGACCGGCGGGCCGGAACCGGACGCGGCGCCGCCCGCGCCCTCGAACAACCGCGGCGCGCCAGTGCCGCGGCCGGTGCGCGCCGCCGCCCCTGCCCCCGAGGCTGCCCCCGAGGCCGCCGCAGCAGCGCCGGGGCCGGACGCCGCGCCCCCCGGCGGCGCGGGCGCCCCGGACGATGCCGACCTGCCTGCCGATTCCGTCATCACCGAAACCGCCCCCGAGGACTGAGCCGATGATCCGCACCCCCCTGCGCCCGCTGGCCCGCATCCTGTCCGCCCGCGAGGCCGGCGAAGACCCCGACCGGATCGAGGCGGAGCTGCGCGCCCGCCGCCATGCGGAAATCCAGGACAAGGCGCGGCGGCGGGCCGAGGGGCGCCTCAAATGGATGGTGCTGGGCTTTCTGCTGGCCTTCGGGACGGTGGGGGTGCGCATGGGCGCCCTGGCCAGCACCCAGCCCTCCGAGCCGCGCACCCAGGCATCGGGCGCGCAGATCATCTCGCAGCGCGCCGACATCGTGGACCGGCGCGGGCGGGTGCTGGCGACCAACCTGTCCACCCATGCCCTCTATGCCCATCCGCGCGACCTCGTGGACCCGGCCGCGGCGGCGGACAAGCTGGCGAAGATCTTCCCCGACCTCGACGCCAAGCGGCTGAAGGCCGATCTGACGGGCGATCGCAAGTTCGTCTGGATCAAGAAGAAGATCAGCCCCGAACAGATGCAGGCCGTCCATGACATCGGCGAGCCGGGGCTGGTGTTCGGCCCGCGCGAGATGCGGCTTTACCCCAATGGGCGGCTGGCCAGCCACATCCTGGGCGGATCGCAGTTCGGGGCCGAGGGCGTCAGTTCGGCCGAGGTGCTGGGCATGGCGGGCGTCGAAAAGGCCTTCGACGGCTGGCTGCGCGATCCGGCCAACAACGGCGCGCCGTTGCAGCTGTCCATCGACCTGTCCGCCCAGGCCGCGATGGAGGAGGTGCTGTCCAACGGCATGAAGGTGATGAGCGCCAAGGGCGCCACCGGCATCCTGATGGACGTGAAATCGGGCGAGATCCTGGCGATGGCCAGCCTGCCCGATTTCGACCCCAACGACCGGCCGCGCCCGCTGCTGAAGGGCGACCCTTCCGACAGCCCGCTGTTCAACCGGGCGGTGCAGGGCCAGTATGAACTCGGCTCGACCTTCAAGATCTTTCCGGTGGCCCAGGCATTCGACCAGAAGCTGATCAATCCCAACACCATCATCAACACCACGACGCCGATGAAGATCGGCAAGTATCTGATCCACGATTCGCACAATTACGGATCGCAGCTGTCGGTGCGGCAGGTGATCGCCAAGTCGTCGAACGTCGGCGCGGTGCGCATCGCGCAGATGCTGGGACCGGAACGCCAGCAGAAATTCCTGCGCGCGCTGGGTTTCTTCGACCCCACCCCGGTCGAGCTGACCGAGGCGCCGACCGGCAAGCCGCTGGTGCCGCGCCGCTGGCCGGCGGTCACGGCCGCGACTGTCGCCTTTGGCCACGGGCTTGCGGCCAGCCCGCTGCATCTTGCCGCCGCCTATGCCACCATCGGCAATGACGGGCGGCGCGTGCGCCCCACGCTGATCCACCGCGCCGATCCGGTGCAGGGCGAACAGGTTCTTTCGCCAAAGGCCGCGGCCGCCGCGCGCGATCTGCTGCGCGGCGTGGTGACGCAGGGCACCGCCAAGGCGGCCGAGGTTGCCGGCTATGAGGTTGGCGGCAAGACCGGCACGGCCGACAAGCCGCGCCCGGGCGGCGGCTATTACAGCGCCCGCGTCGTATCGACCTTTGCCGCCGTCTATCCCACGGACGCGCCGAAATACGTGCTGGTCGTGACGCTGGACGAGCCGTCCGTCGCCGCAGCCGGCGGGGGCGAGATGCGCGTGGCCGGCGCCACCGCTGCCCCTGTCGCCGCCGCGCTGGTCCAGCGCCTGTCGCCCATGCTCGGCCTGCGGCCCGAGGGATTGAAGCTGCCTCAGATTGAACCCAAGGCGGCCGATGCCGTAAGGGTCTCGTCGCGGTAACGGAAAGGACGAGCGGTTGCATATCGAAGCCAGGCAGCTGTCCCGGTTGGGACTGACGGCAGCGGACGGGCGCGATCCGCAGATCACCGGGATTTCGCTGGATTCCCGCGCCGTCCGGGACGGCCATCTGTTCGCCGCGCTGCCCGGATCGGCGGCGCATGGGGCCGATTTCATCCCCTATGCGCTGCGCCAGGGGGCGGCGGCGGTGCTGACCGACCGCGCCGGCGCGGGCCTGGCTGCCGATGCGCTGGCCCGATCGCATGCCGCGCTGGTGGTGGCCGAAGATCCGCGCGCCGCGCTGGCCGGGGCGGCGGCACTGTGGTTCGGGGCGCAGCCCGAAACCGTGGTTGCCGTCACCGGCACGTCGGGCAAGACCTCGGTCGCGACATTCACCCGGCAGATCTGGCAGGCGCTGGGGCACAGCGCGATCAGCCTTGGCACGATGGGGGTGCAGGGGGATTACACCGCCAAACTCGCCCACACGACGCCCGACCCGCTGACCCTGCACCGCGTGCTGGCCGAAGCCGCGGCGGCGGGCGTCACCCATGCCGCGATGGAGGCCTCGTCCCACGGGCTTGACCAGCGGCGGCTGGACGGGGTGCGCGTCGCGGCGGGGGCGTTCACCAATTTCAGCCAGGATCATCTGGACTATCACAAGGATTTCGACAGCTATTTCGCCGCCAAGGCGCTGCTGTTCAGCCATATCCTCGAACCCGGCGCGGCGGCGGTGATCTGCACCGACGGGGAACGCGGCCGGCAGGCGGCGCAGATCGCCCAGGATCGGGGTTTGGTGCTGACCACCTATGGCCGCGCAGAGGGCTGCGATCTGCGCATCCTGGCCCAGCGCTATGACGCGACCGGGCAGGAGCTGCGGTTTTCGCTGAACGGGCAGGTGCATCTGGTGCGCCTTGACCTGATCGGCGGGTTCCAGGCGGAAAACGTGCTGTGCGCGGCGGGGCTGTGCATCGCGGCGGGCGCTGACCCTGCGCGCGTCATCGCCGCGCTGCCGGGGCTGACGACCGTGCGCGGGCGGATGGAGCTGGCGGCGCAGCGCATGAACGGCGCGGCGGTGTTCGTCGATTACGCCCACAAGCCCGGCGCGGTGATCGCCGCGCTGCAATCGCTGCGCCCTCATGTGATGGGCCGCATCATCGCGGTGATCGGCGCGGGCGGCGACCGCGACCGTGGCAAGCGGCCGCTGATGGGGCAGGCCGCGCGCCAGTTCGCCGATGTGGTGTTCGTGACCGACGACAATCCCCGCACCGAAGACCCCGCCGCCATCCGGGCCGAGGTGATGGCGGGCGCCGGCCATGACGCGACCGAGGTCGGCGACCGGGCCGAGGCGATCCTGCGCGCGGTGGACGTGCTGGAGCCTGGGGATGCGGCCCTCATCATGGGCAAGGGGCACGAAACCGGCCAGATCGTCGGCAGCGACGTATTCCCCTTTGACGACGCGGAACAGGCCAGCGTGGCCGTCGCCGCGCTGGACGGCACGATATGACCCTGTGGACCGCAGCCGATGCCGCCGCCGCAACGGGCGGGCGCGTCACCGCCGACTGGGTGGCGGACGGCATTTCCATCGACACGCGCACGCTGCGCCCCGGCGATCTGTTTGTCGCCCTGACCGCCGCCCGCGACGGGCATGATTTCGTCGCCCAGGCGCTGGACAAGGGCGCCGCCGCCGCGCTGGTCAGCCGCATCCCCGAAGGGGTCGCTGCGGGCGCGCCGCTGCTGATCGTTCCCGATGTCGTCGCCGCGCTGGTCGCGCTGGGTCGGGCGGGACGCGCGCGAACGGGCGCGCGGGTGCTGGCGATCACCGGGTCGATGGGCAAGACCTCGACCAAGGACATGGCGGCCGCCGCGCTGTCCGCGCAAGGGCGCGTCCATGCGGCCGAGGCGTCGCTGAACAATCACTGGGGCGTGCCCCTGACGCTGGCGCGGATGCCGGCGGACACCGACTGGGCGATTGTCGAACTGGGCATGAACCATCCCGGAGAGATCGAGCCGCTGGCCCGGATGGCGCGCCCCCATGTCGCCATGATCACCACCGTCGGCCCGGTTCATCTCGAGGCGTTCGCCGATGTGGCGGGCATCGCCCGCGAAAAGGCCGCGATCTTTGCCGGGCTGGAGCCGATGGGCGGGGCGATCATCCCCGAGGATCTGCCCACCACCCCCATCCTGCGCGCGGGCGCGGACGCGGCGGGCGCGGTGATCGTCGGCTTTGGCGAACAGGGCGCGGCGCGGCCCCTGCAGGTCCGGCCCGATGCCGAGGGCATCCGCGTTCAGGCCCGCATCCTGGGCGAGACCGTGGATTTCCGCCTTGCCTCGGCGGGGCGGCATTTCGCCATGAATGCGGTCGGCGTGCTGGCGGCGCTGGAAAAGCTGGGCGCCGATCTGAAGGCTTCGGCCGACGGTCTGTCGCGCTGGCAGCCCGACAAGGGCCGCGGCGCGGTCGAACGCCTCGGCGGCATCACCCTGCTGGATGACAGCTACAACGCCAACCCGGCCAGCCTTGCCGCCGGCTTTGCCACGCTCGCGCAGCTCGGCCCCGGCCGGCGGGTCGCCATCCTGGGCGACATGCTGGAACTCGGCCCCGACGAGGTGGCCATCCACCGTGACATCGCGTCATGGCCGGCGATGGGCGACATTTCGCTTGTCCATGCCTGCGGGCCGCGGATGAAGGCGATGTTCGACGCGCTTGCCCCTGAAAAGCAAGGCTTCTGGGCGCAGACCGCGGCCGATCTGTGCGCCCGCGCCGACGAGTTGGTGCAGGACGGGGACGTGGTGTTCGTCAAGGGTTCCAAGTTCTCGCGCGTCGCCTCGGTCGTTGACGTGATCCGAAAATCGCGCCAGACGCCCGCCCCTGACGATGCGCCCGACAAAAGGAACACCTGAATGCTGTATTGGCTGACGAACCTGTCCCCCGAGGGCGCGGGCGGGGTGTTCAACCTGTTTCGTTACATCACCTTCCGCTCGGGGATGGCGTTCTTCACGGCGCTGGTGTTCGGGTTCATGTTCGGCCGTCCGCTGATCAACTGGCTGCGCGTCAAGCAGAAGAAGGGCCAGCCCCTGCGCGAGATCGGCCCCGACCATTTCGCCAAGGCCGGCACGCCGACGATGGGCGGGCTGCTGATCCTGTCGGCCCTGACGGTGTCCACGCTGCTGTGGGCGCGGCTGGACAACGGCTATGTCTGGATCGTGCTGCTGGTGACGCTGGGCTTTGCCGCTGTGGGGTTTGCCGACGATTACGCCAAGGTGACCAAGCAGCATCACGCCGGCGTGTCGGGCCGGGTGCGCATGGGGATCGGGCTGGGGATCGCGGCGCTCGCCTCGGCCGCGGTGATGGCGATGCAGCCGGCCGGCCTGTCGGGGCTGGTGGCGCTGCCGTTCCTCAAGGATGCAATGATCCCGCTGTCCTACGGGTTCATCCTGTTCGGCATGTTCGTGATCGTCGGCGCGGCCAATGCCGTGAACCTGACGGACGGCCTCGACGGTCTGGCGATCGGGCCGGTGATGATCGCATCCGCGACCTTCGGGATCATCGCCTATCTGGTCGGCAACGCCAATTTCGCCAACTATCTGGGCGTTCATTTCGTGCCCGGCACGGGCGAGATCGCTGTCTTTACCGCCGCGCTGATCGGCGGCGGCCTGGGTTTCCTGTGGTACAACGCCCCGCCCGCGGCGGTGTTCATGGGCGATACCGGATCGCTGGCCCTTGGCGGCGCGCTGGGCGCCATCGCGGTGTGCATCAAGCATGAAATCGTGCTGGCCATCGTCGGCGGCCTGTTCGTGGTCGAGGCGCTGTCGGTCATCATCCAGGTCATGTACTTCAAGCGCACCGGCCGCCGCGTGTTCCTGATGGCCCCGATCCACCACCATTTCGAAAAGAAGGGCTGGGCCGAGCCGCAGATCGTCATCCGCTTCTGGATCATCGCGGTGGTGCTGGCGCTGATCGGTCTGAGCACGCTGAAGTTGAGGTGAGGGAGCTTGGCAGGGTCTTGTTTGGTTTTTGGACCGCTTTAACCGATGACCCGGTTGCTAGCTATGCGGCGGGGCTGTCGATAATTATCGCCGTCGGGGGCCTCGGTAAGGTAGCATGGACCTGGCTTCATTCCGGGCCTTTGGCGTCGGTCGATCTGTTCAACCCAAAAGAAGTTGCTCGATTTGATAGGTGCTTTATTGAACTCGTTGTTTCCAACACCGGTGGGTCGCCTCTAGTCGTTCGCGAGGTAGTGCTGACCCATCATCGCAGACGTTGGTTCAGCGCACCCTTGGCAACTGCCCGCTATAATCAAAGATCAGGTTGGGATCCCTCTCTAGAGTCGGTTCCGCATCCGACCAAACCCAAAACCAGCATAACACGAGCCCGCTTGTTGAAGCCCGGCGACGAACATCATCAACTCTTGCGGCCGTTTAAAGAATACGATCCTTCGAACGACTGGCTGCGTGTAAACGTATTTTTGCGAAATCGCCGAAAGCCGTTGAGTGCATGGGCACCGCCCGCCGTAAGTTAAGGAGGTTGCCATGATCCCCGTCGCCGCCGTCGAAAACCAGACCATTGCCGTCCTCGGCCTCGGCCGCTCGGGCCGGGCCACCGCAGCCGCGCTGCGCGAAGGCGGGGCGACCGTCATCGCATGGGACGACAGCGCCGACACCCGCGCGGCGGCGCAGGCCGAGGGCTGGACGCTCTCCGACCTGACCCGCGACAAGGCGTGGGAGACGCGGATCGACGCGCTCATCACTTCGCCCGGCATCCCGCATCTTTATCCCGCGCCGCACCCGGCCATCGCGCAGGCGCTGGCGCGGGGCGTGCCGGTGGACAACGATATCGGGCTGTTCTTCCGCAGCTTTGCGGCCGAGGGCTTCGATGCCTTCGACACCCCGCCGCGCGTAATCTGCGTCACCGGATCGAACGGAAAGTCCACCACCACCGCGCTGATCCACCACATCCTGCAATCGGCCGGCCGCCCGACCCAGATGGGCGGGAACATCGGCACCGGCGTTCTGTCGCTGGGTCCGCCCGCGGATGGCGAGGTCGTGGTGCTGGAACTGTCCTCTTATCAGACCGACCTCGCGCGCGCGCTGACGCCCGACGTGGCGGTGTTCACCAACCTGTCCCCCGACCACCTGGACCGGCACAACGGCATGGGCGGCTATTTCGCGGCCAAGCGCCGGCTGTTCGCCGAGGGCGGGCCGGACCGCTGCGTGATCGGCGTGGACGAGGCCGAGGGCCGTTACCTTGCCAACCAGTTGGGGCAGGGGCCGCAGGACGACCGGGTGATCCGGGTATCGGTGGACGCCAAGCTCGACGGTTTCGGCTGGGCTGTGTCGGCGAAAAAGGGCTTCTTGTCGGAATGGCGCAAGGGGCGGCAAGTGGCCTCGATCGACCTGCGCGGCATGACCGGCCTGCCCGGTGCCCACAACCACCAGAACGCCTGCGCCGCCTATGCCGCCTGCCGCGCCGTGGGCCTGGCCCCGCGCGAGATCGAGGCGGCCTTTCACGATTTCGCCGGCCTTCCGCATCGCAGCCAGACAGTCGCCACCATCGGCGGGGTGCGCTGGGTCAACGATTCCAAGGCAACCAATGTCGATGCCGCGGAAAAGGCGCTGCTGGCCTTCGACAATATCCGCTGGATCGCGGGGGGCCTGGCAAAAGAGGGGGGCATAGCCGCGCTCGTCCCGCATCTGGGCCGGGTGGCCAAGGCCTATCTGATCGGCCATTCGGCGCGGGATTTCGCCCTGCAACTGGGCGGCACCCCCCACGAGGTCGTCGACAGGATGGAGACCGCCGTCGCCCGCGCCGCCGCCGAGGCGCGCCCGGGCGATACCGTGCTGCTGGCCCCGGCCTGCGCCAGCTTCGACCAATATCCGAATTTTGAAAAACGGGGTGAGCATTTCACCGCCCTCGTCCGGGCGATCGAGGCGGCGCAGGGCTGAGCCGCCGCGAAGGGGGGCCGTCCGCCCCCCATAGCCTGACGGCGATTCCCCCCAAGGATATTTGCGGACCGAAGATGCCGCATGCCCCATCTTCGGTCCGCAAATATCCCGGGGGTGCGGGGGCTGGCCCCCGCTGCGGCCTTGCGCCCCTGCGCTGTCCATTCCGCAGTGGCGCCGCGCCCGCAACCGCGTTACTCTGCGCCCCAGACCCGGACCAACCGGGCAGGGCAGAGGCAGTGACGGCGGTATTCCCATGACCGAGATGGTCTTTGGCAGCGCACCCGCACGGGTGAGCGATCCCATCTTTCCGCGCTGGTGGCGGACGGTGGACAAGTGGACGCTGACCTTTGTCTGCGTGCTGTATCTGACCGGGCTGCTGCTCGGGCTGGCCGCCTCGGTGCCGCTGGCCGAACGCAACGGCCTGCCGGCGTTCTACTATGTCACGCGGCAGGCGGCGTTCGGGGGAATGGGGCTGGCAGTTATGCTGGTCATCTCGATGATGTCGCCGGTTCAGGTGCGGCGCATGGGGGTGCTGCTGTTCGTCGGCGCCTTTGCGGTGGTGCTGGCGCTGCCGGTGATCGGCACCGACTTCGGCAAGGGCGCGACGCGCTGGCTCAGCCTCGGCTTTGCTTCGGTCCAGCCGTCCGAGTTTCTCAAGCCCGGTTTCATCGCCCTGTGCGCCTGGCTCATGGCCTCGTCCCAGACGCTGGGGGGGCCGCCGGGGCGGCTTTATTCGGTCGGCGTGGCGGCCATGGTGGCGCTGGTGCTGGCGCTGCAGCCGGATTTCGGGCAGACCTCGCTGATCCTGTTCGCCTGGGTGGTGATGTTCTTCATCAGCGGCGGATCGATGATCCTGATCGGCGCCATCCTGGCTCTGATCGCGGCGGCAGGCGGCTTTGCCTATAGCGCCAGCGAACATTTCGCCCGCCGCATCAACGGCTATCTGTCCGCCGAGATCGACCCCCGCACCCAGATCGGCTATGCCACCAACGCCATCCAGGAGGGCGGCTTCTTCGGCGTGGGCGTGGGCGAGGGCACGGTCAAGTGGTCGCTGCCCGATGCGCATACCGATTTCATCATCGCCGTTGCGGCCGAGGAATACGGCTTCGTTCTCGTCCTGCTCATCATCGCGCTGTATTGCGCGATCGTCGTGCGCTCGCTGTGGCGGCTGCTGGGGGAACGCGATCCCTTCGCGCGCATCGCCGGCACGGGGCTGGCCTGTGCCTTTGGCGTGCAGGCGCTGATCAACATGGGCGTCGCGGTGCGCCTGCTGCCGGCCAAGGGGATGACGCTGCCCTTTGTCAGCTATGGGGGCTCGTCCGTGATCGCCTCGGGCATCACGCTGGGGATGCTGCTGGCGCTGACGCGGACGCGGCCGCAGAACCTGATTGCCGACGTGCTGGGGCGCGCGGGCCGATGAGCGGTCGGGGACGGCTGGCCGTCATCGCCGCCGGCGGAACCGGAGGGCACATGTTTCCCGCCCAGGCGCTGGCCGAACGCCTGCTGGGCGATGGCTGGCGCGTGACGCTGTCCACCGACGAGCGCGGCGCCCGCTATGCCGGGGGCTTTCCCCCCGAGGTCGCGCGCGAGATCGTGCGCGCCGCCACCACCGCCCGCGGGGGAATGGCCAGCCGACTGGCGGCGCCCTTGCGGATCGGGCAGGGGGCGCTGGATGCGCTGGGCGCGATGCGGCGCGACCGGCCGGCGGTCGTGGTCGGCTTTGGCGGCTATCCCACCATTCCCGCGATGGGCGCGGCGCTGATGCTGCGCATCCCGCGGATGATCCATGAACAGAACGGCGTGATGGGGCGGGTGAACCGCCTGTTCGCGCGGCGGGTCGATCGGCTGGCCTGCGGGACATGGCCGACCGACCTGCCGCCCGGCGTCAGCGGCGTTCACACCGGCAACCCGGTGCGCCAGGCGGTGCTGGACCGCGCCGCCGCGCCCTATGCGCCGCCGGGGGGCGGGCCGCTGTCGCTGCTGGTGATCGGGGGCAGCCAGGGGGCGCGGGTGCTGTCGGATGTGGTCCCCGCCGCCGTCGCCGCCCTGCCGCCCGACATCCGCCAGCGCCTGCATGTCAGCCACCAGGCCAGGGCCGAGGATGCCGCCCGCGTGATCGCCACCTATGCCGCCGCCGGGATCGCGGCCGAGGTGCAGCCCTTCTTTGCCGATGTGCCGGACCGCCTTGCCGGGGCGCAGGTCGTGGTCAGCCGGGCGGGCGCCTCGTCCATCGCCGACATCACCGTGATCGGGCGGCCGGCGATCCTGATCCCGTTCGCCGCCGCGACCGGCGATCACCAGACCGCCAACGCCCGCGCATTGGCGGAAACCGGCGCAGCGATCCTGATGCCCGAAACGGTGCTGGACGCGGCCAGCCTGACGCGCGATCTGCGGGCGATCCTGACAGACCCTGACCGCGCGGCCCAGATGGCCGCCGCCGCCCTGTCGCTGGGCCGCCCTGACGCGGCGGCCCGCCTTTATGACCTTGTGACGGACCTGACCCCATGAATGCTGCCACCAAGCTGCCCGGCGAACTCGGCCCCATCCATTTCATCGGCATCGGCGGGATCGGCATGTCCGGCATCGCCGAGGTGCTGATGACGCTGGGCTATGGCGTGCAGGGGTCGGACGCGAAACGCAGCAAGATCACCGACCGCCTGGAAAGCCTGGGCGCGACCATCTTCGAAGGGCAGCGGGCCGAGAATATCGGCGATGCGGGCGTCGTCGTCATCTCGACCGCCATCAAGAAGGGCAATCCCGAATTGGAGGAGGCGCGCCGCCGCGGCCTGCCCGTGGTCCGCCGCGCCGAAATGCTGGCCGAGCTGATGCGCCTGAAATCCAACATCGCCATCGCCGGCACCCACGGCAAGACCACGACCACGACGATGGTGGCGACGCTGCTGGACGCGGGCGGGCTGGACCCGACGGTCATCAACGGCGGCGTGATCCATGCCTATGGATCGAACGCCCGCGCAGGCGCCGGCGAATGGATGGTGGTCGAGGCCGACGAAAGCGACGGCAGCTTCAACCGCCTGCCCGCAACCATCGCCATCGTCACCAACATCGACCCCGAGCATATGGAGCACTGGGGTTCCTTCGACGCGCTGCGAAAGGGATTTTACGATTTCGCCAGCGGCATCCCCTTCTATGGCCTGGCCGTCTGCTGCACCGATCACCCCGAGGTGCAGGCCCTGGTCGGCCGCCTAACCGACCGCCGCGTCGTCACCTTCGGCTTCAACGCGCAGGCGGACGTGCGGGCGATCAACCTGCGCTATGAAAACGGCGCGGCGCATTTCGACGTGGCGCTGCAGGGCGAGCGGGCCGAGGACGGCACCGTTCCCCTGATCGAGGGCTGCACCCTGCCGATGCCCGGCGATCACAATGTGTCGAACGCCCTGTCCGCGGTCGCGGTCGCGCGGCATCTGGGGATGAAGCGGGCGCAGATCCGCGACGCGCTGGCGTCCTTCGGCGGCGTGGGGCGGCGCTTTACCCGCGTGGGCGAGGTGGACGGCGTCACCATCATCGATGATTACGGCCACCATCCGGTGGAAATCGCCGCCGTGCTCAAGGCGGCGCGCCAGTCCACGAAGGGGCGGGTGATCGCCGTTCACCAGCCGCACCGCTATACCCGGCTGTCGAACCTCTTCGACGATTTCTGCACCTGCTTCAACGAGGCCGACGTGGTCGGCATCGCCGAGGTCTATTCGGCGGGCGAGGATCCGATCCCCGGTGCAAGCCGCGACGATCTGGTCGCCGGGTTGATCGCCCATGGCCACCGCCACGCCCGCGCCGTCATGGACGAGGACGATCTTGCCCGGCTGGTGCGCGAGCAGGCGCGCCCCGGCGACATGGTGGTCTGCCTCGGGGCAGGGACCATCTCGGCCTGGGCCAACGGCCTGCCGGACCGGCTGAAAAGGGCCAGAGCCGCGTGACCTGACGGCCGGGGCAGGCCGGCCGCCGGAACCGGGCAGGATCGACCGGGCAGGGGCGCCGCGCCCCTGCGGCGGGGCGGCCATTGGGTGATCGCGCGCCCGCGCGTGCCAGCCTGCCCCTGCGCCTGACTTGGCGGGCAGTGAGCGGCCATGCCAGGCGGCGCCCGATGGACGATGCGCCCGGCCTTGCCGCCTTTGCCGATCGGCAGCAGGCATGGGCGGCGGACGATCCATTGCACAAAGGTTTTTTCAGGCCTCGCGGCCTCGGGCTGCCCCGCTTGTGGCGCTTTGCCGCTGCTGTCCTGCGGCTCTCGCCGCGGCCATGGGCCGATCTTTGCGGCCCCGGCCCCCGGCATGGCATGCCCGCGGTGGGGGGCGCGGGGTGGTTGCCTGATCCTGCGTCCTGTCCTACCCACAGGCGCACTTCTTTCCGGAGACGATTCATGCCCCCCCTTCCGACGCCCCGCGGAGCGCTGGCCCCCAACCGGGCCCTGTCCGACCTGACATGGTTGCGGGTCGGCGGGCCGGCCGACTGGCTGTTCCAGCCCGCCGATGTCGATGATCTGTCATCCTTCCTGCGCGATCTGGACCCTGCGGTCCCGGTCTTTCCGATGGGCGTCGGGTCCAACCTGATCGTCCGGGACGGGGGCATCCGGGGCGTGGTCATCCGGCTGGGGCGCGGCTTCAACGACATCGCCATCGAGGGCGATCATGTGACCGCCGGGGCGGCGGCGCTGGACGCCCATGTCGCCCGCCGCGCCGCCGAATCGGGGCTGGACCTGACATTCCTGCGCACCATTCCGGGCAGCATCGGCGGCGCCATCCGCATGAATGCCGGCTGCTATGGCAGCTATGTCGCCGGCCATCTGGTCGAGGCCGAGGTCGTCGCCCGCGACGGGGCGGTGCTGACCCTGTCCCCGGCCGAGCTGCAGTTCGACTATCGTTCCAGCAATCTGCCCGATGGCTGGGTGCTGACGAGGGCGGTCTTTCGCGCCCGCCGCGACGATCCGGCAGCGCTGGCCGCGCGGATGGACGATCAGATCGCCCGCCGCGATGCCAGCCAGCCCATCCGCGACCGCAGCGCCGGATCGACCTTCCGCAATCCCGCCGGGTTCAGCTCCACGGGGCGGGCGGACGACGTGCATGATCTCAAGGCGTGGAAGCTGATCGACGATGCCGGCCTGCGCGGCCACCGTCTGGGCGGCGCGCAGATGAGCGAGAAGCATCCCAATTTCCTCATCAACACCGGCGGGGCCACGGCGGCCGAGCTTGAGGCGCTGGGCGATCTGGTGCGCGCGCGGGTGCGCGACCATTCGGGCCAGGATCTGACATGGGAGGTGATCCGCGTGGGCGAGCGGGCCTAACCCGCCAGCCACGCGGCCAGCAGCGGCGGGCAATGCCCGTCGGGGCCGGTGACCGGGGTGGCGGCGCACAGCGCGTTCAGCACCGCCTCGGCCGTGGCCTCGGCGGCGGCGCGGAACAGGTCGTCGATGCGCCCGTCATGCAGCCGGGGCAGGGATAGCAGCTCGGCCCCCATGTCCTGGGGGATGCGCGCCGCGGTCGAAAAGGCCAGCGCGATATCGCCGCTGCCATGGCCCCAGAACGCGCCCAGCCAGGCGATCCCGGCCCCCGCCCGGCGGCAGAGCCGCTGCAACTGGCGCGGGTCCAGCGGCACGTCGGTCGCCAGCACCACGATGACGGAACCCTGCTCGGGCGCCGGCCGGGCGCGGGGATCGGGCCGGCGCCCATCCGGCAGCACCAGATCGCCGGCCCGCCCGAAATTGGCCAGCACCAGCGCGCCAAGATGGCGCGTCTCGCCCGCGACCATCAGCGCGCGCGAGGCGGTCCCGATCCCGCCCTTGAAACCGAAACTGCTCATCCCGCGACCCGCGCCGACCGATCCCTCAGGCGGCGGCTGCGCGCTTGCGCCGTCCAGCGCGGCCAGGGCATCCGCCTCGGTCACGGCCATGGCGCGGATGTCGGACAGGGCCGCATCGTTGCATTCGCACACGACCGCGTTGACAGTCGGCTGGCCGCGCCCGATGCGGGGGTTTCGGCCAGCGCGCGCCGGATCAGCGCGTTCATGCAGGTGCCCACCGCAAGGGTGTTGGTCAGCAGGATCGGGGTTTCCAGCATCCCAAGCTCGGCCAGCTGCACCAGCCCGGCGCTTTTGCCAAAACCGTTCACCACCTCGGCCGCCGCCGGCAGCTTTGCCGCGTAAAGATTGCCCGCTGCCGGCACGATCGCCGTGACCCCGGTGTTCAGCCCGCCCCCCGCCAGCGTCCGATGCCCCACCCGCAGGCCGGGAACGTCGGTGATGGCGTTGCAGGGGCCGGTCCGGCCCCAGTGCGGCGCATGGGCAAGGTCGCGAAAGCGTGGCATGGGGTTGCTGCGTTCCATGAAGGGGTCATTGCGTTCAAGCAGTTGCCCCCGCCCCTGGCAATGCGCCGGAATCCTGTGGACAGATGGCCGAAACCTGCCGCGCCGCGTGCGAAGGCCCTTTTCCCGTGGCGCGCTCTGTGGCTAGAATGGCGCAACCACCGGGCGTGCTGCAAGGCTGCCCGGAACGACGGGGAAACCCCGAACCAGTCCCGGCCAACCGGGCGAAAGGCAGATGTGACGGGCAGGTCGAGCAGGACAGCCCACACCGTAGCGGTCCTGATGGGCGGCCCCTCGGCTGAGCGCGAGGTATCGCTGTCGTCGGGGCGCGGATGCGCGGATGCGCTGCGGGTGGCGGGATTTGAGGTGGCCGAGATCGTTCTTGGCCCCGGCGATGGCGCCGGTCTGGCGGCGCGGCTGGCCGAGGCGCGCCCCGATGTCGTCTTCAACGCCCTGCATGGCCGCCTGGGCGAGGATGGCTGCGTTCAGGGCCTGCTGGAATGGATGGGGCTGCCCTATACCCATTCGGGTGTGCTCGCCTCGGCTCTGGCGATGGACAAGACGCGCGCCAAGCAGGCGTTCAGGGATGCCGGCCTGCCGGTTGCCCACAGCGTGATCGCCAGCCGCGAGGAGGTGCGCGCCGGCCATGTCCTGCCCCCGCCCTATGTGGTCAAGCCCAATGACGAGGGCTCCTCGGTCGGGGTGTTCATCGTGCGCGAGGGCGACAACGCCGCGCCGCTGCCCGATTCGATGCCCGCGCAGGTCATGGTCGAGACCTATGCGCCGGGTCGCGAGCTGACCACCGCCGTTCTGGGCGACCGCCCCCTGGGCGTCACCGAGATCGTGACGGCGGGCTGGTACGACTATGACGCCAAATATGCCGCGGGCGGATCGCGCCACATCATCCCGGCCGACATTCCCGCCGATGTGGCGCAAGCCTGCCTTGACTATGCCTTGCGCGCGCATCAGGCGCTGGGCTGCCGCGGGCTGTCGCGGACCGATTTCCGCTGGGACGACCGGCGCGGGGCGGACGGGCTGATCGTGCTGGAAACCAACACCCAGCCGGGCATGACGCCGACCTCGCTCGCGCCCGAACAGGCGGCCTTTGCCGGCATCGCCTTTCCCGAGCTGTGCCGCTGGATGGTCGAGGACGCGCTATGCAGGGACTGACCCGCCCCGGACAGGTGATCGATGCCGGCCTGCGCCCCGCGCCGGTCCGCCGCGCCGGCGGCCGCCCGGCCCCCGCCGGTGCCCCGCGCCGCGATCCCGGCCCCTCGCGCCTGGCCTATCGGCTGAACCGGCTGTGGCTGACGCCGCTGTATCGGCGGCTGTTCCGGGTGGGGCTGCCGGCCTTTCTGATGTGCATGATCGTCGGGCTGTATCTGGCCGACGACACCCGCCGGGCCAACCTGACCGGCGCCATGACCGCGATGGTGGACCGCATCCAGAACCGCGAAGCCTTCATGGTCAGGACCATGCAGATCGAGGGCGCCTCGCCCGCAGTGGACAAGGGGCTGAGGGCCATGCTGCCGGTCACGCTGCCGGCCTCCAGCTTTGATCTGGACCTGCCTGCGCTGCGCAAGCAGATCGAACTGCTGGATGCAGTGGACCATGTCGATCTGCGCATCAAGCCGGGCGGCATCCTGTCGGCGGTCGTGACCGAACGCCAGCCCGCCCTGCTGTGGCGCCATGCGCGCGGGATCGAGCTGCTGGACAGGACCGGGCATCGCGTCGCCTCGGTCACCTCGCGCGAGCTGCGCCGCGACCTGCCGGTGATCGCGGGCGAGGGGGCGGGCGAAAAGGCCGCCGAGGCGCTGGCGGTCATTGCCGCGGCCGGGCCGCTGGTGCCGCGCCTGCGCGGGCTGGAGCGGATGGGCGAGCGGCGCTGGGACGTGGTGCTTGACCGGGGGCAGCGGATCATGCTGCCCGCCGACCGGCCGCTTCAGGCGGTGGAAAAGGTGCTGGCGCTGGACAAGGCCGACGGGCTGCTGGACCGCGACGTGATCGCCGTCGACCTGCGCGAGGCCGGCCGCCCGGTGGTGCGGATGGGGCTGACGGCGCAGAACACGCTGCGCCGCGCGCTGGGCCGCAACGAGCTGGACGCCGAGGGCAATGAGATCGAGCCGCAGGACGCCAATGGCGCCCCCAAGGGCGTTGCCGCGACCGCGGGCCAGGCCAACAAGGGCGGCGCGCAGAAGGCAGGCCCGGCCGGTGCGCCCAAGGCCGCCGGCAAGGGGCAGGGCGCGTCCAGGGGCGCCGGCAGCGGCAAGGCGGGCGCGGCAGGCAAGGGCAAGGGCAAGGGCGGCGCCGGGACGGACGGGACCGGCAAGGCCGCCCCCGCGCGGCGCGGCTGACCGGCACAGGCGAAGGGGAAAGACCAAGGCGATGCGCGATCTCTATCAGGCCCAAAGGACGATGCGCCAGATGCGCCGGGCGGCGATGGCGCGGGGCGTTGTGGCGGTGCTGGATATCGGCACCTCCAAGATCACCTGCATCATCCTTCAGTTCGACGGCCCCGGCCAGTTCCGCGATACCGACGGTGTCGGGCCGATGGCCGGACAGGCCTCGTTCCGCGTGATCGGCCAGTTCACCACCCAGTCCCGCGGCGTCCGCTATGGCGAGATCGAGACCATGGCGGAAACCGAACGCTGCGTGCGCCATGCCGTGCAGGGCGCGCAAAAGCAGGCGGGCGTGCGCGTCGATCACGTGATCGCCACCCTGTCAGGGGCGCGCCCTTCCTCCTATGGCCTGGCCGGAGAGATCACGCTGCGTTCGGGCAAGGTGACCGAGGCCGATGTCGGCGCCGTCCTGGCGGCCTGCGATGCGCCCGATTTCGGCCGCAACCGCGAGGTTCTGCATGCCCAGCCGGTCAATTTTGCGGTGGACGGCCGCTCGGGGCTGTCCGATCCGCGCGACATCGTGGGCGACCGGCTGGCGGTGGACATGCATGTGCTGACCATCGACGGCTTTGCCGCCTCCAATCTTGTCCACTGCATCCGGCGCTGCGACCTTGAACTGGCCGGGGTCGGCTCGGCCGCCTATGCGGCGGGGCGCGCGGCGCTGGTCGAGGATGAACAGGAACTGGGCGCGGCCTGCGTGGACATGGGGGGCGGCATCACCGGCGTGTCGCTGTTCCTGAAAAAGCACATGATCTTTGCCGATGCCGTGCGCATGGGGGGCGATCTGGTCACGCGCGACATCAGCCAGGGGCTGCGCGTGCCGATGGCGACGGCCGAATGGCTCAAGACCCGGCATGGCGGGCTGGAGGCGACGGGCCGCGACGACCGCGAGCTGATCGATGTGAGCCGGGCGCCCGGCCAGGCCGACAGCCATCCGGGCGACTGGCCGGGCGAGCGGCGCAGCGTCAGCCGCGCCGACCTGATCGGCATCATGCGCCCGCGGGTCGAGGAGATCCTCGACGGCGTGCGCGACGTGCTGGATGCGGCGGGCTTTGACCAGATGCCCTCGCGGCAGGTGGTCCTTACGGGCGGGGCCAGCCAGATTCCGGGGCTCGACACGCTGGCGGCCCGCATCCTGGGCCAGAATGTCCGCATCGGCCGGCCGCTGCGCATCCAGGGGCTGGCCCAGCAGCATACCGCGCCCTGCCATGCCGCAACCGTGGGGCTGGCGCTGCACGCCGCCAATCCGCAGGATGAATGGTGGGATTTCGAGATGCCCGACCGCGGCGGGGCATTGGGGCTGAAGCGAGCGATCCGGTGGTTTCGCACCCATTGGTAAGCGCGGCCCCCCTTGCCGACACCAGCACTAGCCGGGCCGGCAACATGCCGCTGACGAGGGGCGTTTGCCCGGCCAGATTTTGTGGATATCCGCCGATTTTCGGGTGACGATCGGGCGGAATCTGCTAGGCTTGCGCGAAATCCAGGAATCGACCGGGCAGCCAACGACCCGGCACGGTAACAGAAGGCAGGCGGCGATGAATCTGAACCTGATGATGAGCGACGACCAGGAATTGCGTCCCCGCATTACCGTCTTTGGCGTTGGCGGGGCCGGGGGCAATGCCGTCAACAACATGATCGAAAAGCAACTCGACGGGGTCGAGTTCGTGGTCGCCAACACCGATGCCCAGGCGCTGGCGCAAAGCCGTTCCGAAAGCCGCATCCAGCTTGGTCCCAAGGTGACCGAGGGGCTGGGCGCGGGCGCCAAGCCCTCGATCGGCGCCAAGGCCGCCGAGGAGACGATCGAGGATATCGTCGATCACCTGATGGGCGCCCATATGTGCTTCATCACCGCCGGGATGGGCGGCGGCACCGGCACCGGCGCGGCCCCGATCATCGCCCAGGCCGCGCGTGAAATGGGCATCCTGACCGTCGGCGTCGTGACCAAACCCTTCCAGTTCGAAGGCTCGAAGCGCATGCGCCAGGCCGATGAAGGGGTCGAGGCGCTGCAGAAGGTCGTCGATACGCTCATCATCATCCCGAACCAGAACCTGTTCCGAATCGCCAACGAACGCACGACCTTCACCGAGGCCTTCGCCATGGCCGACGACGTGCTGTATCAGGGCGTCAAGGGCGTGACCGACCTGATGGTGCGCCCCGGCATCATCAACCTGGACTTTGCCGACGTCCGCGCCGTGATGGACGAGATGGGCAAGGCCATGATGGGCACGGGCGAGGGCACCGGCGACAACCGCGCCGTCGAGGCCGCCGAAAAGGCGATCGCCAACCCGCTGCTGGACGAAATCAGCCTGAATGGCGCCAAGGGCGTGCTGATTAACATCGTCAGCGGCGGCGACATGACCCTGTTCGAATTCGACGAGGCCGCCAACATCATCCGCGACAAGGTGGACGACGACGCCAACATCATCGTCGGCAGCAGCGTTGATGAAACCCTGGACGGTGCGATCCGCGTGTCGGTCGTTGCCACCGGCATCGACATGGGTGCAGCAGCCGAGGCCCCTGCGCCGCGCCGCGGGCTCAAAGAACCGCTGACCCAGCACCCGACCGCTGCCCCCAAGGCTGCCGCCGACGAAAGCATGGCCCCCCCCCGCCGGTCCCCGGTGCTAGAAACGCCCTCGCCCCGTCCCGTCAGCCATGAAGAGCTGCCCGAACCCGCCTATCGCCCCGTAGAATTGCGCGGCGAACGGTCGCAGCCCGACACCGACCACGCGCGAACCGCGGCGGATGCGGCACCCACCCGGGCCGATACTCGCCCGTCCGATGTCCGCCCGTCCGATGTCCGCCCGTCCGATGCCCGTGCGCTTGATACCCGCAGCGTGGACCAGCGGCTGTCCGATTCGGCAGAAAGCTTTACGGCCCCGGTCCGGCCGCAGGCCCCGCGGGTTCAGCCCGCCGCCGAGGTCATGGACCGGCTGCATCGCGCCATCCACCGCGACGCGGCCGATGCGGGCCGCCGCCCCGCAGGCGCCCAGCCCGCGCCCGAGGCGCCCCGCGGCCCCGCCCGCATGGCCGGCCTTGGGCGGATGATGGAACGTCTTGCCGGCGGGCAGGGCGAACAGGAACGCCCCCGCGCCGAAACCATCGCCGAACGGGTCAGCGACCGTCTCGCACGGGCGCGTCAGGCGGAAACCGATTTCGACGATCTGGCCTCGCCCGACGCCGGCAAGGACAATGTCGAAATCCCGGCCTTTCTGCGGCGCCAGGCCAACTGACCGGGCAACACCGCCCGCCGCGCAACAGCGTGAAAAGAACCTGACGGGTCGCCATCGCGGCCCGTTTTTCGTTTATAGCCAAAGGCTTGGATGGCGCAGGGGATGCGGCCCGGTGATCTGCCGCACCGATGTTACAGAGAGTCACAAAACGTTAATTGAGGACTGCGCCGGCCGCTTCTACCTCATGGTCATCGGGATGTTTTCCCGCAACGATAAAACGGGACGCCGACCATGCAGGCCACGCTCGCCACTCCAGCCCGGTTCTCGGGCACCGGCCTTCATTCCGGTGCGCCCGTGCGGATGACGATCCACCCTGCGCCGGCCGGGCACGGGATCGTGTTCCGGCGTACCGACATGGCCGATGCGCTTATTCCGGCCCGCTGGGACCATGTGGTGCCCTCGCAGCTTTGCACGCTGCTGCAAGGCGAAGGCGGGGCCACCCTGTCTACGGTGGAACATGTCATGGCCGCGCTGTCGGGGACGGGCATCCACAATGCGCTGATCGACGTGGACGGGCCCGAGGTGCCGATCCTCGACGGCTCCTCCGCGCCCTTCGTGGCCGCCATCCTTGCCGCCGGCATCGCCCTTCAGGCCGAGCCGCTGCGCGCCATCCGCGTGCTCAAACCCGTCGAACTGCGCGAGGGCGACCGCCTGGCCCGGCTGACCCCGGCCGATCATCTGAAAATGGATTTCGCCATCGACTTTTCGGATGCCGCCATCGGCCATCAGGAAAAGAGTCTTGATCTGGCAAACGGCGCCTTTCAGCGCGAGCTGATGGACAGCCGCACCTTCTGCCGCCAGTCGGATGTCGAGGCGATGCAGGCGAATGGTCTGGCCTTGGGCGGCACCTATTTCAACGCCGTTGTCGTCGACGGCGAACGGGTGCTGTCGCCCGGCGGGCTGCGCCACCGGGATGAGGCGGTGCGCCACAAGATGCTCGACGCCGTGGGCGATCTGGCCTTGGCCGGTGCGCCGCTGATGGCGCGCTATACCGGCCACCGGGCCGGCCATGCGATGACCAACCGCCTGCTGCGGCTGCTTTTCGCGGACCGGACGGCATGGGAATGGGTGACCTGCACCCCCGATTCCGAACGGCGGATGCCGGGCGCGGGGGTGATCCGCCCCCGCGTCATCCCCGCCGCCGCGCCGGCGCCCGCCATGGTGGCCTGATCGGCCGGCGGGCGCCTGCCCGCACGGGCTTGTCAGTGCCCGAGACTTGCCCTTTTGCGCGCTGCAATGTTGTGTGCTAGGACAGCCAGGCCGCGCGCATCAGCGGCACTTGCCGCAGCACCGCAGACGACGGACGGACAGAACAGACATGGCAGTCAGCATTTCGCGGCAGGTGCTTATGGCGGCGGCCGTATCGGTTCTTCTGGCGGGATGCGGCAACCGCGATGCGGGCGCAAACAACCAGCCGCTGGACAGTTTCACCGCCGAGGAAATCTACAAGCGTGGCGAATACGAACTGGAAAACGGCAAGCGGCCCAAGGACGCCGTTCGCTATTTCGCCGAGATCGAGCGTCTGTATCCCTATTCCGACTGGGCCAAGCGCGCGCTGATCATGCAGGCCTATGCCTATCACAAGGCGCGCAAATATGATGACGCGCGCGGGGCGGCGCAGCGGTTCATCGATAACTATCCCAGTGACGAGGATGCGGCCTATGCCCATTACCTCCTCGCGCTCAGCTATTACGACCAGATCGACGAGGTCGGCCGCGACCAGGGCCTGACCTTCCAGGCGCTGCAATCGCTGCGCGAGGTGATCGAGCGCTATCCCAACACGGAATATGCGCGCTCGGCGGTGCTCAAGTTCGACCTGGCCTTCGACCATCTTGCCGGCAAGGAGATGGAGATCGGCCGTTATTACCTCAAGCGCGGCAACTATACGGCGGCGATCAACCGCTTCCGTGTCGTGGTCGAGGAATACCAGACCACCACCCACACGCCCGAGGCGCTGATGCGCCTGGTCGAGGCTTATCTTGCGCTGGGCCTGACCAGCGAGGCGCAGACCGCGGGCGCGATCCTGGGGCACAATTTCCGTTCCTCGCCCTTCTACCAGGACGCCTACAACCAGTTGCGCGGCCGCGGGCTGACCGCGACACCCCAGGGCAATTCATGGCTGACCAAGGTCTATCGGCAGGTAATCCAGGGCAAGTGGCTCTGACCGGGCAAGGGGCGGCGTGATGCTGCGCATGCTGGACATCCGCGACATCCTGCTGATCGACCGGCTGTCGCTGGAATTCGCGCCGGGCCTGAACGTGCTGACCGGCGAGACGGGGGCGGGCAAGTCGATCCTGCTGGATTGCCTGGGCTTTGTCCTAGGCTGGCGGGGGCGGGCCGAACTGGTGCGCGCGGGCGCCGCGCAGGGCGAGGTGACGGCCGTGTTCGACCTGCCCCCCGGGCACCCGGCGCGCGATCTGCTGGCCGAGGCCGGGATCGAGGTCGAGGAGGAGCTGATCCTGCGCCGCGTCAACGCGGCCGACGGGCGCAAGACCGGCTGGGTCAATGACCGCCGGGTTTCGGGCGAGGTCCTGCGCAGCCTGTCCGATGTGCTGGTCGAACTGCACGGCCAGCATGATGACCGGGGGCTGCTCAATCCCCGCGGGCATCGGCAGCTGCTCGATGCCTTTGGCGGCATCGACATTGCCCCCATCCGCGCCGCCTGGACGGCCCGGCGCCAGGCGATGGCAGCCTTGGCCGAGGCCGAGGCTGCGCTGGAGGCCGCGCGCAAGGAGGAGGATTTCCTTCGCCATGCCGTGAGCGAGCTGGAGGCGCTGGCGCCCCAGCCGGGCGAGGACGAGGCGCTGGACGTTGCCCGCCGCCGGATGCAGGCGGCCGAGCGCATCCGCAGCGATGTGGCCCGCGCCCACCAGATGCTGGCCGGCGGATCGGGCGATCCGGGGGCCGAGGGCGTGATCGTCGAGGCTGTCCGCTGGCTCGAAGGCGCCGCGGCGAAAGAAGGGGCCGACAGCCTGGAAGAGCCGATGGCGGCGCTGGGCCGGGCGCTGGTCGAACTGGGCGAGGCCACGCGCGGGATCGAGGATGCGCTGTCGGCCATGGATTTCGACCCCGCCACGCTTGAATCGACCGAGGAGCGGCTGTTTGCCCTGCGCGCCCTGGCCCGCAAGCATGACGTGCTGGCAGGCGATCTCGCCGGGCTGGCCGAGGATCTGGCGGCGCGTCTGTCGGCGCTGGATTCAAGCGAGGCGCGGATCGGGGATCTGTCGCGCGCCGTGGCGGAAAGCGAGGCGGCCTATGACGCGATCTGCGCGCGCATCAGCGATGCGCGCTGCGAGGCCGCGGGCCGGCTGGACCAGGCCATGGCGGCCGAGCTTGCACCCCTGCGGATGGAGCGGGCGGTTTTTGAAACGCTTGTGACCGAAAGCGAACCCGGCCCTGATGGGCGCGATGCCGTGGCCTTTACCGTCGCCACCAATCCCGGCGCGCCTGCCGGCCCGCTTGACCGCATCGCCTCGGGGGGCGAGCTGTCGCGCTTTCTGCTGGCGCTCAAGGTCTGCCTTGCGCAGGGGTCTGACCCGCTGGTAATGATCTTTGACGAAATCGACCGTGGCGTGGGCGGCGCCACGGCTGATGCGGTGGGGCGGCGGCTTGCGCGGCTGGCCGAGGCGTCGCAGGTGCTGGTCGTCACCCATTCTCCGCAGGTCGCGGCGCTGGGGCAGCAGCATTTCCGCGTCGCCAAATCGGTTCAGGACGGCACGACGACCTCGCGTGTCGAGGCGCTGTCACCTGACGAGCGGATCGAGGAAATCGCCCGGATGCTGTCGGGGGAGGAGATCACCCCCGCTGCCCGTGCTGCGGCCCAAGCCCTGATGTCTGGCTGACCGGACGCGCAGGGCATCCGCCCTGCTTGCATGAAGGGATCAGCGGTTTACCGCGCGCAGCACTGACACCATCCGGTTGCTGCGGGTATCCACCCGGACGATCCTGCCATCGACGATATAATAGCGCTGGCCCCGCGGCGCCGGGCGCAGCCCATAGCGTTCGAGATCGCGGATCGGACGAGCCTCGCGCGGGTCGATCCGCCGGTCAGGGTGATCGCTTTCCTTGCGGGCATGACCGGGCGGAACGCAGGCAGGCGATTTCTTGGCCAGACCCGGCGGGCAGTCGCGCCTGTGGCCGCGCTGCCCCTGCGGGCCATCAAGGCGATGGCGCTGATGGTGGGCCTGATGGTGGTGGCGCGATTGCGGGGGCTGCGCAAGGCCCGGCAGGGGCAGGGCCAGCAGGGCGGCGGCTGCAAGAAACGGGGTCAGCTTCATCAGGCAATCCTTTCGTCCGGCCTGGCAGGCAAAGGCGCCCGCCGGCCCTGTGGCACCCCAACGCGGCCCTGCCTGCATCCGGTTTCGGCCAGCGAGGTCGCGCCCGCTCACATCCTCGGGAATGTCATGCGCCGCGGCTGCGGGCGGCCAGCCTGGGCAGCATGGCCGAAAAGTCCTTGCCGCGCCCGTCCTCCTCCTCGACGAAGGTTCCGTAAAGCCGGGCGGCCAGTTCCCCCATCGGGGTGTCGGCATCCGCCGCCTCGGCCGCCTGCTGGGACAGACGCAGATCCTTGAGCATCAGTTCGGCCGCAAAGCCGGGCTTGTAGCCGTTGTCGGCGGGGGAGGCCGGCCCCACGCCGGGCGCCGGGCAATAGGCGTTCATCGACCAGCTGTAACCCGACGAGGTGGACACCACGTCGAACATTCTCTGCCGGTCCAGCCCCAGCTTGTCGGCCAGGGCGAAAGCCTCGCAGGTGGCGATCATCGTCGCCCCCAGGATCATGTTGTTGCAGATCTTGGCCGCCTGGCCGGCGCCTGCTTCTCCGCAATGGACTGATTTCTGGCCCATCACCTCGAACAGCGGGCTGACGACGGCAAAGGCGTCCTGCGGCCCGCCGACCATGAAGGTCAGCGTGCCGGCCGCAGCCCCGCCGACCCCGCCCGACACCGGCGCATCCAGCGCCCGCAGGCCGGCGGCGCTGGCCTGCGCGGCAACGGCGCGGGCGTTGGCCACGTCCACGGTCGAACAGTCGCACAGCACCGCGCCAGGCTGCATCGCCCCGATCACCTCCTCGGCAACCGATCGCAGGATCGCCCCGTTCGGCAGCATGGTGATGACAACCTCGGCCCCACGCGCCGCCTCGGCTGCGCTTGATGCCGCGCGCACGCCCTCGGCCCGGACCCCGGCCGGGTCATGGCCCGTGACCTCGTGGCCGGCGGCGGCAAGGTTGCGGGCCATCGGCGCGCCCATGTTGCCAAGGCCAATGAAACCGATCTTCATCTCAATCCTCCCACTTCAGTTCCAGCGGCCCCAGATCGGCCAGCATCGCATCGACCTTGGCCGGGTCCGCGGCGGCGGCCCAGCGGGGCGTGCGGTCCTTGTCGATGATCTGCGCGCGCACCCCTTCGACAAAGTCGCTGTCCTGGGTGGCGCGGCTGGTAAAGCGGTATTCGCGCGACAGCGAATCCTGCATCCGCTGGTCGCCCCGCGCCGCCCGCACCATCGCCAGGGTCGCAGCCATCGACAGGGGCGAATTGCGGCGCAGCGCGGCCAGCGCCTCGCTGTCCTCCGGGGCCGTCAGCGCAGCCAGGATGGCCTCGACATTGCGGCCGCCAAAGGCGGACAGATCGCGGCTTTCCAGGGGCGCGGGGGGCGCGGGGCGACGCGGCAGGGTGGCCGGATCGCCCGTCTCGGCCAGGGATTCCTTGGCCGCTTCCCATTCCGCCTCGGGCAGGTAGATATCGGCAAAGCCCGCATGGATGGCATCGCCCGCGCCCATCCTCGCGCCGGTCAGGCCCAGATATTCGCCGATCCGCCCAGGCGCGCGGGCCAGCAGCCACGTCCCGCCCACGTCCGGGATCAGCCCGATCCCCGATTCGGGCATCGCCACCTGCGTCGTGTCCCCCACGACGCGCAACCGCGCATGCCCGCCAATGCCAACGCCCCCACCCATGACAAAGCCCTGCATGAAGGCGACGACCGGCTTGGGATAGTCGCGGATCGCGGCGTTCATCCTGTATTCGTCGGCGAAGAATTGCTGCCCGATCCGGTGATCGCCCGCGCGCGCGCCGTGATAGACCGCGGCGATGTCGCCCCCGGCGCAGAAGGCGCGATCCCCCTCGGCGTCGATGATGACGATGCGCACCTGCGGATCGTCCCGCCAAGCGTCCAGCGCGGCCCGCACCGCATTGGCCATCTCATGGGTCAGGGCGTTCAGTGCCCGCGGCCGTGTCAGGGTGATGCGGCCGGCCGCCCTGTCCTTGCGGATGTTCAGATCGTCCATGGTCAGCCCCTTTCGGCAAGCATCGCACGGCTGATGATCAGCCGCATGATCTCGTTCGTGCCTTCGAGGATCTGATGAACCCTCAGGTCGCGCACGATCTTTTCGATCCCATAGTCGGCCAGATAGCCATAGCCGCCGTGCAGTTGCAGGCAGCCATTGGCCACCTCGAAGGCCCGGTCGGTGACATACAGCTTGGCCATCGCGCAAAAGCGCGTGGCATCGGGGTCGCCCTGATCCAGCTTCCACGCTGCCTGGCGCAGGAAGACGCGCGCCGATTGCAGCGCGACCTCATATTCGGCCAGGCGGAACTGCAGCGCCTGGAACTGGTCCAGCCGGCGGCCGAAGGCGCTGCGCTCGCCCATGTAACGCACCGTCCGGTCCAGCGCCGCCTGCGCCGCGCCCAGCGCGCCGGCGGCGATGTTCAGCCGCCCGCCGTCAAGCCCCGCCATCGCATAGGCAAAACCGCGCCCTTCCTCGCCCAGCAGGTTGCCGGCGGGCACCAGGCAGTCGTCGAACTGGACAGTGGTGGTGGGCTGCGCCTTCCAGCCCATCTTGTGTTCGAGCGCGCCGAACGACAGGCCAGGCGCCCCATCCTCGACCACGATGGCCGAGATGCCCGCCGGCCCGTCGCCGCCCGTGCGCACCATCGTGATATAGGCGTCCGAATAGCTGCCGCCCGAGATGAACGCCTTGGTCCCGTTCAGCCGCCAGCCGTCATCGGTGCGTTCCGCGCGCGTGCGCAGCGCCGCGGCATCCGATCCGCTGCCCGGCTCGGTCAGGCAATAGGAAAACACCTTCTCCATGCTGCACAGGGCCGGCAGCCAGCGCGCCTTGTCCTGGGGGGCGGCAAACTTGTCGATCATGCCGCCGCACATGTTATGGATCGACAGAAAGCTGCCGACCGACGGGTCGGCCATGGCCAGCGCCTCGAAGACCAGCGTGGCATCCAGCCGCGACAGGCCCGAGCCGCCATATTCCTCGGATACGTAAAGCCCGCCGAGGCCCAGCGCAGCGACCTGCGGCCACAGCGCGCGGGGAATGGTGCCGGCCTCTTCCCATGCGCGGGAATGGGGGGCGATGTGTTCGGCCCCGAAATCCCGCGCCATCTCGAAAATGGCCTGCTGTTCCTCGCTCAGTGCAAAATCCATGGCTTACCCCTCTGCCGCGCCGCCCTGCGCCTGCCGTATGGTCCAAGGGGGCAGGGTTGCCCATGGTCCTGCAACTCTGCGGCGCCCCGGCCTTGGAGGCAAGGGCGCCTTTTCCCCTTCTTCTGCATGATGATAGCCCGCGCGGTCCGGGGGCAAGGCCCCGGACCGTCCTGGGCGATCAGTCCATCGCCTTGAAGTTGAAGGCCGCGCCTTCCTTGATCCCCGAGGGCCAGCGCGACGTCACCGTCTTGGTCCGGGTATAGAACCGGAAGGCGTCCGGCCCGTGCTGGTTCAGATCGCCAAAGCCCGATTTCTTCCACCCGCCAAAGGTGAAATAGGCCAGCGGCACCGGGATCGGCACGTTGATGCCGACCATGCCGATGTTGCAGCGGCTGGCGAAATCGCGCGCCGTGTCGCCGTCGCGGGTAAAGATGGCGGTGCCGTTGCCGTATTCATGGCTCATCACCAGATCCAGCGCCTCGTCATAGGACTTGGCCCGGACGGTGGACAGGACAGGGCCAAAGATCTCGGTCTTGTAGATGTCCATGTCGGGGGTGACGCGGTCGAACAGGTGCGGGCCGACGAAAAAGCCGTTCTCATAGCCCTGCAGGCTGAAATCGCGGCCGTCCACGACCAGCTCGGCCCCCTGTTCCACGCCCCGCTCGACCAGGCGCAGGATATTGGCCTTGGCGGCGGCGGTCACGACGGGGCCGTAGTCGATGTCGTTGCCGGCGGTCCAGGGGCCGACCTTCAGCTTTTCGATCCGCGGGACCAGCTTTTCGATCAGCCGGTCGGCGGTTTCCTCGCCCACCGGCACGGCGACGGAAATTGCCATGCAGCGTTCGCCCGCCGCGCCATAGCCCGCGCCGACCAGCGCGTCGGCGGCCTGGTCGAGGTCGGCATCGGGCATGATGATCATATGGTTCTTGGCGCCGCCGAAACACTGCGCCCGCTTGCCCGTCTGGGCCGCGCGTTCATAGATATACTGCGCGATCGGGGTCGATCCGACAAAGCCGACCGCCTGGATCACCTCGCTGTCCAGCAGGGCGTCGACCGCTTCCTTGTCGCCATGGACGACCTGCAGGACGCCGTCGGGCAGACCGGCTTCCTTGAACAGCGCGGCCAGCATGTTGGGCACGGTGGGGTCGCGCTCGGACGGCTTGAGGATCACCGCATTGCCCGAGGCGAGCGCCGGACCCATCTTCCACAGCGGGATCATGGCCGGAAAGTTGAAGGGCGTGATTGCGGCCACGACCCCCAGTGGCTGACGCATGGAATACATGTCGATGCCGGGGCCGGCGCCGTCGATGAACTCGCCTTTCAGCAGATGCGGCGCGCCGATCGCGAACTCGATCACCTCAAGCCCGCGCTGAACATCGCCCTTGGCGTCCGGGAAGGTCTTGCCATGCTCGGAGGACAGCATCTCGGCCAGCTTGTCCATGTCGCGGTTGATCAGGCGCACCATCTCCATCATTACCCGGGCACGGCGCTGGGGGTTGGTGGCGCCCCATTTCACCTGCGCACGGGCGGCGCTGGCGATGGCCTCATCGACCTCGGACCGGGTCGCCAGATCCAGTCTGGCCTGCACCTCGCCCGTTGCGGGGTTAAAGACATCGGCCGTGCGCCCGGACGTGCCGGGCTGTTCCTTGCCGTCGATCCAGTGATGGACTGCGCGCATCGCCTTCTCCTCCATGCTGCTGGGTGCAGCCTAGTCTTGCACCATTGCAGGCGTAAAGCGACGATCTGGCCAGACTGTTTTGCATTGTTGCATGGGTGCGGGATTGGATTGGGATGATCTGCGGGTGTTTCTGGCAGTGGCGCGGACGCAGTCGCTCTCTGCGGCCGGGAGGCGGCTGGGGCTGGATGCCTCGACGGTGGGGCGCCGCGTCGCGCGGCTGGAAACGGCGCTGGGGCGCGTGCTGTTCGCCAAGACGCCGCAAGGCTATGCGCTGACGCCCGAGGGGGCGGCGCTGGTCGCCCATGCCGAACAGGCCGAGGCCGCCGCCAGCGCGGCGCGCGAGGCCGGCGGGCAGGGCGATCTTGCCGGCACGCTGCGGATCGGGGCGCCGGACGGCTGTGCCAACTATGTGCTGCCGCAGGTGGCGGCGCGCCTGTGCGCCGACCATCCGGGGCTTGAGGTGCAGATCGTGGCGCTGCCGCGCGTGGTGAATCTCAGCCGGCGCGAGGCGGACATGGTGATCGCCGTCAGCCCGCCCGAACGCGGCCGCGCGGCGGTGCAGAAGATCACCGATTATCACCTGCATCTGGCCGCGCACCGTGATTATCTTGCCGCCCATCCGCCGATCCGGGCACGGGCCGATCTGCGCGGGCACCGCATGGTCGGCTATATCCCCGACATGATCTTCGATCCCGAACTGGACTATCTGGCCGAGACGGGGGCCGAGCGTGCGGCCCTGTCCTCGAACTCGGTCAGCGTGCAGGTGCAGGCGATCCGCGCGGGCGCGGGGCTGGGGATCGTGCATGATTTCGCGATTCCCTTCGTGCCCGGCCTGAGGCGGGTGCTGGCAGGAGAAATCGCCCTGAGGCGGACCTTCTGGCTGCTGCGCCCGGCCGAGGATCGCCGTTCGCACCGGCTGACCCGGCTGGCCGAGGCGCTGGGCGCGGGCATCCGGCGCGAACTGGCCCGGCTTGAGGCAGCGGTCGAACAGGGGGAAGCCGAATGTAGGGCTTGACGCATCGTTCCGGCAAAGCAACCCTTGGGTTCAAGATGCGCCAGCGGCACCTGACGGAGGCATGACCATGATCGTCAAGCAGATCCTCGCGATGAAATCCGGGCCGGACAGGGTGGTGACCGTGCCGCCCGACATGACCGTCGCGGATGCCGCGCGCGTTCTGTCGGAAAAGCGCATCGGCGCGGTGGTGGTGTCGGCCGACGGCAACACGCCCGAGGGCATCCTGTCGGAGCGGGACATCGTCCGCGAACTGGGCACCGCGGGCGCTGCCGTGCTGGCGCGGCAGGTGTCCGAGGTGATGACGCGCAAGGTCGTCACCTGCTTGTGCGGCGATGGCGTGGGCGAGGTGTTGCAGAAGATGACCGATGGCCGTTTTCGCCACCTGCCGGTGGTCGAGGAGGGGCGCATGCTGGGCGTGGTGTCGATCGGCGATGCGGTGGCCGCACGGCTGAGGCAGCTGGCCGCCGACCGCGACGCGCTGGAAGGCATGATCATGGGCAACTGAGCGGTCGGGCCTGGCTGCGCCGCCCGCGCGCGCGGGCCTCGCGCCTGGGCCGCCGGTCATCCTGCGCGGGCCGTTGCCTCTGTCCGCGCCCGCCTTGCGCTGTGTCCCTGATCGGCGGCGCGGGCCTGTTCCGCGGCCTGCCCGCTGCGGCGGCGCTTGCATCCGCGGCGGTTTTCCGATTGCCTCTGACAAACGCGTGAACAGCCTCAGGACAGTGCAGATGCGGATCGGTCTTTATCCCGGCACATTCGACCCGATCACGCTGGGCCATATCGACATCATCCAGCGGGCCGCCTCGCTCGTGGACCGGCTGGTGATCGGCGTGGCGATCAATGGCGACAAGGGCCCCCTGTTCTCGCTTGACGAACGGGTTGCCATGGTCAAGGCCGAATGCGCCGACATCGCTGTGTGCAAGGGAATTGAGATTGTCGTCCATCCCTTTGAAAACCTGCTGATCGACTGCGCCCGCGATGTGGGGGCAAGCGTCATCGTGCGGGGGCTGCGGGCGGTTGCCGATTTCGAATACGAATTCCAGATGGTCGGCATGAACCGCGCGCTGGACGCCAGCGTGGAAACCGTCTTTCTGATGGCCGATGCGCGGCGGCAGGCCATCGCCTCGAAGCTGGTCAAGGAAATCGCGCGGCTGGGCGGGGATGTGGCAAAATTCGTCACGCCCGCCGTCAATCAGGCCCTGCGCGCCCGGCTGTCGCCCCCGGCGCAGCCATGACGATGCCCACCGCCCATCGCGCCGATCCCCTGGGCCCTGCCGGCCCCGCGCCCGGTCCGCTGCCCGACCCGACCAAGCCGCCCATGCCCGATCCCGCCCCTGACCCGGCGCCGGGCGATATGCCGCTTCCTGATCCCGGCGGGCCGGGCGCGGTGTGAGCCCAAGGGCCGGCCAGGGCCAGGCCGCATCCTGAAACGACAGGGGGCGCCCCTTCCGGGACGCCCCATCGGATGATGGCAGAGGCCGTGTTTCAGGCGTCGGGATCGGTGTCGTCGCGGCGGCTAGCGGCGCTGGGCGGGGCCAGCCGCGGGGTGACGCCATTGCCCAGCGGATCTTCCTGCCGCTGGACCGATCCTTCGAAATGGGCGCCCGATTCGATGGCGATGGTCTTGTGGACGATGTCGCCCTCCACCCGCGCCGTCGCGGAAAGCCGCACCTTGAGCCCGCGCACCCGGCCGATCACGCGGCCGTTGACGATCACTTCCTCGGCGACGATCTCGCCCTGGATGGTCGCGCTTTCGCCCACGGTCAGCTGATGCGCCCGGATATCGCCGTCCACCGTGCCTTCGATCTGCACATCGCCCTGGGTCGTGATGTTGCCCTTGACGGTCAGGTCGGACGACAGGACCGACGGTCCGGTGCGCGTGCGCAACGCCTGTGCAGGCGGATGGTCATAGCTGTCCATGGTCGAGGCCCGTGTCGGTTCAGGTTCGTAAGGGGTTGCGGCACGAGGTCCAGGTTCGGTGACGCGGGTTTTAGAAAACATTCTGTGCGGCCTTGATGAAGCTCATGGGGTTCATGGCCTTGCCGTCCACACGCACTTCGTAATGCAGATGCGGTCCGGTTGAGCGGCCGGTGTTGCCCATAGCACCGATCAGGCTGTTGCGCGAGACTTTCTGCCCTGCCTTGACGCCGATTCTGGACAGATGGCCATAGCGCGTCTCGGTTCCCAGGGCGTGCCGGATCTTGATGAGATTGCCGTAACCCCGCATCCAGCCGGCATAGGTCACCACGCCGTCGCCGGTCGCGTAGATCGGGGTGCCGACCGGTCCGGCCAGGTCGATGCCTTCATGCCCGCGCCCCCAGCGCTGCCCGAAGGGCGAGGTGAAGCGGAACGCCGATTTCACCGGCATCGCCAGCGGCAGCTTGCTGACCGCGATGCGATAGTTGTTGATCCTGCCCAGCGAGACGACGATCTCGTTCGCGCGGGCCTCGGTTTCCGAAATGGCGGCGTTCCCGCGCGAGGAATAGCCCATTGGCGTCAGCGGTCCGCCCTGGCCCTCATATCCGCGGCGCACGGTTTCGAGCAGCTTGTCGCTGTCCACGCCGACCTTGGCGAACATGTCGTCCAGCGGCTTGACGGACATTTCGACCGCGTCCTCCAGCTGGGCAAAGATTTCCTGGTTGCGGCGGACCATCTCGTCGCGCTGGGCCGTCAGGGCCTCGGCCGTGCGGACCGCCTCGTCGGCGCGCGCGGCTGTGGCGTCACGCTGGGCGGCAGTGGCGCTCAGCTCTCCGGACAGGATGTCGAGCGTGACGGACATCTCGTCGGCGCGCCGTGCGGCCGGATCGGTGCTCAGCGCGGCAAGCTGGCGCCGCGCGGTGTCCGCCTCGGCCCGCGCCTCGTGCAGCGAAGCCTGGGCGGCGCCAAGGCCGCTTTCCAGCTCGCGCAGCCGCTTTTCGGATGCCAGAAGCTGGCTTTGCATCGCGGCGACCTGGTCGATCGTGGCGGCAAAGCGTTTCTGGGCATCGGCGGCTTCGCCGGCCTTCGCGTCCCGCTCGGCCGCAAGCTGGGTCAGCCTGCTTTCCAGCAAGCCGTCCGGCCCCGTCCCGCCCATGCCCGCCGCGCGGTCGATGACCAGCGCCGAGGTTGCGATCGCCGCCCATCCCGTGACCGCAGCGATACCGACCTTGCGCGCCATCCCCAGGCCCCGCCGGGGCGAAGTGGCAAAATCGGTATCGGCCGTCGCCGTTACAGGGGAACGGGTCATCGATCATGTCCATGCGTTAGGGGTGGGGGTGGCGCCCCGCAGTTGCGGCAGGGGTTAAATGACCCGTGGCATCCGTGCAACGCTGGAGGGAGGGCATGCCCCCGCGTCGGCGGAACATCGCCATCGCAGCCGCCAGCTGTCAGGATGCATGGTCCGCAGCCCCGCCATCCATCGCCTGCGCTCGCGCTGGCGATGATGCGGCGGCCGGTCAGCTCCAGTCGTGGAACACGAACCAGGCGCCCAGGCAGATCAGGGCAAAGCCCACGCCGTGCTGCCAGCCCAGGCGTTCGCCCAGGTAAAGCCAGGAAAACAGCGCAAAGACCGTCAGGCTGATGATTTCCTGTATGGTCTTGAGCTGCGCGGCGCTGAAATGGCCATAGCCGATCCGGTTGGCCGGCACCTGCATGACATATTCAAACAGCGCGATGCCCCAGCTGACCAGGATCACGGTCAACAGCGGCGCCGATTTGAACTTGAGATGCCCATACCAGGCGATCGTCATGAAGACGTTCGACGCGATCAGCAGGCCGATGGTGACCACCGGAACGGGCAGGGTCAGCCCCATTGCTGGACGTGATGGCGCACGAGGTTGCCAAAGCGGGTAAAGCGCCCTTCGAAGGACAGCTCGACCGTGCCGATCGGGCCGTGGCGCTGCTTGCCGATGATGACCTCGGCCTTGCCATGGACCGATTCCATCGCCTGCTGCCAAGCGGCCATCTTGTCCAGCTCGTGATCGCCCGGCTTTTCGCGTTCCTTGTAGTATTCCTCGCGGAACACGAACATCACGATGTCGGCGTCCTGCTCGATCGACCCCGATTCGCGCAGATCCGACAGCTGCGGGCGCTTGTCCTCGCGCTGTTCGACCTGGCGCGAGAGCTGCGACAGTGCGATGACCGGGATGTTCAGTTCCTTGGCCACCGCTTTCAGGCCCTGGGTGATTTCCGACACCTCGTTCACGCGGCTGTCCTTGGCCGATGCGGCGCGCAGCAGTTGCAGATAGTCCACGATCAGCAGATCAAGCCCCATCGTGCGCTTCAGCTTGCGCGCGCGCGCCGCAAGCTGGTTGATCGGCAGGGCCGGCGTGTCGTCGATATACAGCGGGCAGCTTTGCAGCGCGTTCGCGGCCTCGACGAAACGGCGGAACTCGTCCTCGCTCATGTCGCCGCGGCGGATCAGTTCGCTGGGCACCTCGGATGCCTCGGACAGGATGCGGGCGGCCAGCTGTTCGGCCGACATTTCCAGCGAGAAGAACCCCACGACCCCGCCATCGACGGTGCCGCGCGTGCCGTCCGGCAGATCGCCCATCCGGTGCGCTTTCGCGACGTTGAAGGCGATGTTGGTCGCCAGCGATGTTTTCCCCATCGACGGACGCCCGGCCAGGATGATCAGGTCGGACTTGTTCAGGCCCCCCATCTTGCTGTCCAGGTCGATCAGCCCGGTCGAGATCCCCGACAGCCCGCCATCGCGCGCATAGGCAGCGTTGGCGGCCTGCACCGCCCCGGTGACGGCCTGCAGGAAGGACTGGAACCCCCGTTCCGCGACCCCCTGTTCGCCCAGCTTGTAAAGCGTCTGTTCGGCCGCCTTGATCTGTTCCTCGGCGTCATGCTCGATCGTGACCATCGCGGCGCGGGCGGCAATGTCCTGACCCAGCGCGATCAGTTCGCGCCGCAACGCGAATTCGCGGATCATCCGCGCATAATCGCGCGCCGCATAGGATGACACCGCAGCCCCCGCCAGCCGCGCCAGATAGGCCGGCCCGCCCAGTTCCTTCAGCCCGGCGTCATGTTCCATGAACGCCTTGATCGTCACCGGGCTGGCCAGCGCGTTGCGGGCGATGCGTTCGGCGCACAGGTCAAAGATGCGGCGATGCACGGGGTCATAGAAATGTTCGCCCCGCACCAGCCGCGTCACGCTGTCGAACACGTCGTTGTTGGTCAGCAGCGCGCCCAGCAGCTGCTGTTCCGCCTCGATCGAAAAGGGGGCAGGGGTCGTCTCGGCATCCTCGCCCGCTACCGGCCGGCGGGGTTCGAGCGCGCGAAGCTCGGTCATCGCATGTCCTCGGTCGTGTGCCGGCGGTTATGGCATGCCCGGATGCGCGGGTCCACGCCCTGCGGACGCCGCCGCCTATCCCCGGCGGGGGCAGGGCGGCGGGGGGCCGCTGCTCAAGGGCCTCAGGGATGGGCGGCCTGCCAGGCGCGCGGATCACCCAGGAATGTCTCGACTTCCGCGAGGGTCGGCGCATCAAAGGCGGCTTGCGCACGGGCCTCGGCCAGCACGTCCCACCAGGTGCACAGATGGTGCAGGCTGACCCCATTGGCGGCCAGCCGCTGCGTCGTTTCCGGGAAGATGCCGTAATAGAACACGACCGCCGTGTGGGCGCAGGTCGCGCCGGTGTCGCGGATCGCATCGACGAAGGACAGCTTGGACCCGCCGTCGGTGGTCAGATCCTCGACCAGCAGGACGCGCTGGCCCTCGCGCATCGCGCCCTCGATCCGGGCGTTGCGGCCATAGCCCTTGGGCTTCTTGCGCACATAGGTCATCGGCAGGCCAAGGCGTTCGGCCATGAAGGCGGCAAAGGGGATGCCCGCCGTCTCGCCGCCGGCGACATTGTCGAACGCCTCGAAGCCGGCATTGCGGCAGACCGTCGCGGCCAGGAAATCCATCAGCGTGCCGCGGATGCGCGGATAGGAGATCAGCTTGCGGCAGTCGATATAGGTCGGCCCCTTGAGGCCCGAGGCATAGGTGTATGGCTCGGCCGCATTGAAATGGACCGCCCCGATTTCCAGCAGCATGCGGGCGGTCAGGCGGGCGATCTCGTCCGCAGGCGGAAAGGGCAGGGTCATCGGTCGTCCAGGTGCCAGTGGATGGGAAAGCCGGGGTCAAAGACGGTGACGCTATCGCCGCCCGCCTCGATGCTGCGCGGGAAGGCGGCGGCCTCGCCGCGGGTCAGCGTCACGCGATCCTCGTTGGGGGGCAGGCGATAGAAGGCCGCCCCGTTCAGCGCGGTGAACGCCTCGAGCCGGTCCAGCGCGCCTGCATCCTCGAACACCTGCGCGGTGATCTGCAGCCAGTTGGGCGCGGTGAAGCAGCCCGCGCAGCCGCAGGCGCTTTCCTTGGCGCTGTCAGGATGGGGCGCGCTGTCGGTGCCGGCGAAAAAGCGGCCCGGGCCCGCTGTCGCCGCCTCGACCAGCGCGAGGCGGTGGGTTTCGCGCTTGGCGACCGGCAGGCAGTAATAATGCGGCCGGATGCCCCCGGCGAGGATGTGGTTGCGGTTGATGACAAGGTGGTGGGCGGTGATGGTGCCGCCGATGTCATCGCCGCCCGTGCGGACATAATCCACGCCCTCGCGGGTGGTGATGTGTTCCATGACCACGCGCAGGCCCGGCGTTGCGCGCCGGACAGGGTCCAGAACGCGGTCGATGAACGCCGCCTCGCGGTCGAAGATGTCCACGGCCGGGTCCGTCACCTCGCCGTGCACGCATAACGGGATGCCGGCCTCGGCCATCGCCTCGAGCACCGGGCGCACCTTGTCGAAATCGCGCACGCCGCTGGCCGAGTTCGTCGTCGCGCCCGCGGGATAGAGCTTGACCGCGGTGATGACGCGGGCGCGGTGCGCTGCCAGCACATCGGCAGGATCGGTCGCCTCGGTCAGATACAGCGTCATCAAGGGACGCAGCGTCGCGTCTGGCGGCAGGGCGGCCAGGATGCGATCACGGTAAGCCGCCGCCTGCGCGCCCGTGACGACGGGCGGGACCAGGTTCGGCATGATGATGGCGCGCCCGAGCCGCGCCGAATGAGGGGCAACCGCGGCCAGCATGTGCCGGTCGCGCAGGTGCAGGTGCCAGTCGTCGGGACGGCGGATGGTCAGGGACAGGGTCATGCCTGCGGCTATAGCAGAGTGGGCGGTTTAATCCAGCGGTGCAGAACCTGCCTGAAAGCACAGCTGGGCAAGGGAAACTTCTGCGGCGCAGAAGTGTTTTCTGCAACGCAGCATCGGCGTGAGGATATGAGATGAACATGATGACGGCCGATCCGGCAGCACCGATCAAGCTTTGGGCCGACATGATGCGCATGGCGTTCGAGGCGCAGTATGTCATGGGCATGCGGCTTGCCGCCATGGCGGGCGTGCTGCCGCAGCGGCGGGGCGAGAATTACCGCATGGTCGCCGAAAAGAGCGACGCCGCCCGCGAATCGGTGGGGGCAGCCCTGCGCCTTGCGGCGCGCGGCGCCCGGCCCGACGAGATCCTGGCCGCCGCGCTGCGGCCCTATGGCCAGCGCACACGGGCCAATGCCCGGCGGCTCAGCCGGCGCTGAGCAGGTTTCAGGGCCGCCTCGGGCAAGCTGCCGGAATGCGCGGCCCGGGGCGTAATTTCCTGCCCCTGGGGCGCCTTCTTCGTGCCGACCGGGCAAGCGGCCCGGCGCCCGCCCCTTGGGGCAAGGGTCAGGCAGGCTTGCTCCGCCCGATCCGCCTAGCTGGCGGGCCATTGTGCGTGCCTTGTGCCGGGGCAAGGTCATGCCGCCCTGTCAGCACAGCGGGGCGACCCTGTTCTGGTCGCCGTGGTGCCAAGGGGATAATCGCGCCTGCCGATTGCCGATCGGCCAGTGCGCCTTGGCTGGGGGGGTGTCCTGGCAGGTCACGGCAAGGCAGCGCGCGGATAAGGCAAAGGGCGGGCTGTCATTGCCGGAAGCGGGCATGAAAGTCGCCCGGCCGATCACGCCAGTGGCGCAGCAGAAAAAACGCCGCGCTACCGGGTGCCGGGGGGGCATCGGGGCCTTTTCAGGCCGCCCCTGCGCCGCGAAACGGCGCTGCCTGAGGGCAGGGGGCAGCGCGCCGCCCCCATGCCGGGTCATGGGCGGGATGCCTCAGATCAGCTTGCCCATCGCCACGGCGGTGTCGGACATGCGGTTCGAAAAGCCCCATTCGTTGTCATACCAGGTGAGGATGCGCACGAGGCGGCCCTCCATCACCTTGGTCTGATCCATGTGGAAGACCGATGAATGCGGATCGTGGTTGAAGTCGCTGGAGACCAGCTTTTCATCGGTATAACCGAGAATGCCCTTCAGCCGGCCATCGGCGGCTGCCCGGATCGCGGAATTGATTTCCTCGACCGAGGTATCGCGGGCAGCCTCGAACACCAGATCGACGACCGACACGTTCGGGGTCGGCACGCGGATCGACACGCCGTCCAGCTTGCCCTTCAGCTCCGGCAGCACCAGGCCCACGGCCTTGGCCGCGCCGGTCGAGGTGGGGATCATCGACAGCGCCGCGGCGCGGGCGCGATACAGATCCTTGTGCATCGTGTCCAGCGTCGGCTGATCGCCCGTATAGCTGTGGATCGTGGTCATGAAGCCGCGCGTGATCCCGACCGCGTCGTTCAGAACCTGCGCGACGGGCGACAGGCAGTTCGTCGTGCAGGATGCGTTCGACACCACGATGTCATCGGCCGTCAGCGTGTCATGGTTGACGCCATAGACGATGGTCTTGTCGGCATTGTCGCCCGGCGCCGAGATCAGCACCCGCTTGGAGCCGTTCTGCAGATGCGCCTGGCATTTTTCCTTGCTGGTGAAGATGCCGGTGCATTCCATCACCACGTCCACGTCGCCCCAGGGCAGGTCGGCGGGGTTGCGTTCGGCCGAAACCTTGATGGGGCCGCGGCCGACATCGATGGTATCGCCCGAAACCTTCACCTCGGCCGGAAAGCGGCCATGCACGGAATCATAGCGCAACAGGTGGGCGTTGGTTTCCACCGGACCCAGGTCGTTGATCGCCACCACCTCGATATCGGTCCGGCCGGATTCGATGATCGCGCGCAGCACGTTCCGTCCGATCCGGCCGAAACCGTTGATCGCCACTTTGACAGCCATGGTAAGCTCCACCCGTTGTTGATGCACGGGGCTGTCCTGCCCAAAGGCGGGCGAAAATGCAACGGATGGTTCGGTTACGCAGGGCGCCATCGGCGGTATAGGGCAAGGCAGCCCGCCTTGCGCCGCACCCAAGGAACGATCGGGACCGCGGCGGGGCAAGAAAGCCCGCGCCCCAGCACAGCCCCGCCAAGGGGAAAGCCGAAAACCCCGCCTGCGCGCCCCCTCTAGCGCCAGAAGCTGAGCCATTCGATCAGCTGCGCGACGCTGCGCCCGACAAGCACCGGCAAGCCCCAGTGCAGCACGCCGGCATCCAGCAGGAACAGGGCCACGATCATCGTGGCGATCACCAGCGCGATAGCGTTCGTCATGGCAGGCCCCCCTGTCGCGTGCCGTTGTCTATGCCCGGCCCGCATCAGCGCGCAAGCGCGCGGGCGGCGTCATGGCCCCGCCTCGTCCCCCGCCCCCTCGGCATCGGCCGGCTCGGCGATCAGGAACAGCTCGCCGGCCTGTTCCATCCGCCGGATCGCCGAGACGACGGCGGCCATCGCCTCCTCGGCATCCGTGACGCCGACCTTGCCGAGCGCCTCGATTTCCTCGCGCATCGTCTCGGCAAGGCGGCTGCTCAGGCCCGACAGGATGAAGTCCACGGTCGCCCTGTCCTCGCCCGCGGCACCGGCCATCGCCTTGTTGATGGTGGCGGCATCCACCTCGCGCACGATGCGGGGGATATCGCGCGGGTCGATGCGGCGCGGGATGTTGGCCCAGGTGAAGATCGTCCTGCGGACACGCCCGGCGAATTCGGCATCATCCTGATCCAGCCCGGCCAGCACCGTCTCGCGCGTGCGGGCAGGGGCAAAGTTCAGGATCGCACCCACCTTCTCGACCGGCCGGGTGTCGATGGCGGGCTGGGGCAGGGCGTCGATGGCGCGCAGCAGCGCCAGCCCGATCCGGCGCAGGGCCGGTGCCTCGATGCCGCCGGTCAGCGACATCGTATAGGCGATCTGCCGCGCAAGCTCCGGCTCGAGCAGGCCGAATACCTCCGAGGCGCGGGCCACCGGCAGGCGCGAGAACATGACCGCCACAAGCTCCACCGCCTCGCTGCGCGACAGCGCCGCGAGCTGATCGGCGCTCAGCGCGATGATCCGGTCCCAGGGGTCGGCCGACCCGTTCAGCGCCGCAAAGCGGCGCAGCTGGTTGGTGGTATCGGTCGACAGATGCCCGCCCAGCAGGTCCAGCGTGCCGTTGATCGAGCCGGGAAAGGCGATGCCCACCGCCTCCAGCCGGTCGCAGAACTCGTTGAGGACCGCGTCGCAGGTGTCCCGGTCCACCAGGTTCATCCCGGCCATTTCCTGCGCCAGCAGCGCCTGAAGCTCGGCCGGAAGCTGCGAGAGGTCCAGATCGGCCCCCTCGCTCAGCATCATGCGCACCACGACCGCCGCCTTCTGCCTGAGGCTCAGCCCCGACGCCGTCCCGACCATGCCTGCCCCCTTGCCCCGCGAATCGGGGGCAATGTCGCAGAGCGATCCTAACGGAGGGTGAACACCCGTTCAGCTTTCGCCGAAAACCCGGCGGAAGATCGTGTCCACATGCTTCGTGTGATAGCCCAGATCGAATTTTTCCTCGATCTCGGCGGGCGACAGCGCGGCCGTCACCTCGGGATCGGCCAGCAGCTCGGCCCTGAAATCGGCGCCCTGTTCCCACACCTTCATCGCATTGCGCTGGACCAGCCGGTAGGCATCCTCGCGCGACACGCCCGCCTGCGTCAGCGCCAGCAGAACCCGCTGCGACATGACCAGTCCCTTGAACCTGTTCATGTTGGCCAGCATGTTCTGGGGATAGACGACCAGTTTCTCGACCACCCCGGCCAGCCGGTGCAGCGCGAAATCGAGCGTGATCGTGGCGTCCGGCCCGATGGCGCGTTCCACGCTGGAATGGCTGATGTCGCGTTCATGCCACAGCGCGACATTCTCCATCGCCGGCGTCACGGCCATCCGCACCAGCCGCGCCAGCCCGGTCAGGTTCTCGGACAGAACCGGGTTGCGCTTGTGGGGCATCGCCGAGGAACCCTTCTGGCCGGGCGAGAAATATTCCTCGGCCTCGAGCACCTCGGTGCGCTGCATGTGGCGGATCTCGATGGCGATGTTCTCGATGCTGCTGGCGATGACGCCCAGCGTGGCGAAGAACATCGCGTGGCGATCGCGCGGGATGACCTGGGTGCTGATCGGTTCGGGACGCAGGCCCAGTCTTGCGCAGACATGCTCCTCGACCGCCGGGTCGATATTGGCGAAGGTGCCGACGGCGCCCGAGATCGCGCCGGTGGCCACCTCCTCGCGGGCGCGTTCCAGCCGCTGCCGCCCGCGCGCCATCTCGGCATGGAAGCGGGCGAAGGTCAGGCCCATCGTGGTCGGTTCGGCATGGATGCCATGGCTGCGGCCGATGCGGATGGTGTCCTTGTGCTCGAAGGCGCGCGCCTTGAGCGCGGCCAGCACCCGGTCCATCCCGGCCAGCAGGATGTCCGAGGCGCGCACCAGCTGGACGTTCAGTGCCGTATCCAGCACGTCCGAACTGGTCATGCCCTGATGGACGAAGCGTGCCTCGTCCGCGCCCACATGTTCGGCCAGGTGGGTGAGGAAGGCGATCACGTCATGTTTCGTCACCGCCTCGATCTCGTCGATGCGGGCCACGTCGAAGGTCGCGTCCCTGGCGCGCCAAACGGCCTCGGCATTCTCGCGCGGGATCACGCCAAGGTCGGCCTGCGCATCGCAGGCATGTGCCTCGATCTCGAACCAGATGCGAAAGCGGGTTTCGGGCGACCAGATGGCGACCATTTCGGGGCGGGAATAGCGGGGGATCATCGCAGCCTCCTTGCGGTTGGCCGGTCCTTAGCGGCCGCAGCCGCGCCCCGCAATCGCCGCGGCCGTGGTTGACAGTCCAGCAGGCGGGGCACAGGTCCAGTGTCCCCATCATAGGAACATGCCCGTGACCGACCTTTTCGACCCTCTCGCCGCAGGCGCGCTGCAGTTGCGCAACCGCATCGTCATGGCGCCGCTGACCCGCAGCCGCGCCGGCCGCCTGCGCGTTCCAAACGATCTGATGGCGCAATATTATGCCCAGCGCGCCGATGCCGGCATGATCCTGACCGAGGCGACCAGCGTCACCCCGATGGGGGTGGGCTATGCCGACACCCCCGGCATCTGGAACGAGGCGCAGACGGCGGGCTGGGCGGGGGTAACCCGCGCCGTTCACGATCGCGGGGGCCTGATCGTCATGCAGCTTTGGCATGTCGGGCGCATTTCCGATCCGGTGTTTCTGGATGGCGCGCAGCCCGTCGCACCCAGCGCGATCCAGCCGGCGGGCCATGTCAGCCTGCTGCGCCCCAAGCGCCCCTATGTCACCCCGCGGGCGCTTGAAACCGACGAGATCGCGGGGATCGTCGCCGCCTATCGGACAGGGGCCGAGAATGCCCGCGCAGCCGGGTTCGACGGGGTCGAGATCCATGCCGCCAACGGCTATCTGATCGACCAGTTCCTTCAGGACCGGACCAACCGCCGGACGGACGCCTATGGCGGCCCGATCGTGAACCGGGTCCGCCTGCTTGAGGAAATCGTCGATGCGGTCAGCGCCGTATGGGGCGCGGGCCGTGTGGGCGTGCACCTTGCCCCGCGCGGGGATTCCCACGACACGGGCGACAGCGACCCGGCGGCGCTGTTCACCCATGTCGCAGAGTCGATGGCGCAGCGGGGCGTGGCCTTCCTGTGCCTGCGCGAATATCCTGCGGCAGACAGCCTGCTGGGCGCGATCAGGGCCGCCTTCGGGGGTGTCGTCATCGCCAATGAAGGTCTCAGCCCCGCCACGGCCGCCGAACTGGTGGCGGCGGGCAAGGCCGATGCGGCGGCGTTCGGCAGGGATTTCATCGCGACGCCCGATCTGGTGGCGCGCATCCGCAAGGGGCTGCCGCTCAACACCCCCGACCCGGCGACGTTCTATGACGGCGGCGCGCATGGCTATACGGATTATCCGCTTGCCGGCGAGGTCGGGGAGGGCGCCCCGGATGCCTGACCGGCCCGCACCCGCTGCGGGTGACGGCCGCTTACAGATGCAAGGGGCGCCCGTGCAGGGCGCCCCTTGGGCTTGGCCTTGGCCGTTTGTTCAGCAGCTGTAATACATCGCGTATTCGATAGGATGGGGGGTATGCTCATAGGCATAGACCTCCTCCCATTTCAGGCGGATATAGCTTTCCAGCTGATCGCGGGTGAACACGTCGCCCGCCAGCAGGAAGTCCATGTCCTTTTCCAGCTCCTCAAGCGCCTCGCGCAAGGACCCGCAGACGGTCGGGATCTCGGCCAGTTCCTCGGGCGGCAGGTCATACAGATCCTTGTCCGAAGCCGGGCCGGGGTCGATCTTGTTCCGGATGCCGTCCAGCCCCGCCATCAGCAGCGCGGCAAAGCACAGATAGGGGTTCGCCGAGGGGTCGGGGAAGCGGGCCTCGACGCGCTTGGCTTTCGGCGATTCGGTCCACGGGATGCGCACTGCGCCCGAGCGGTTGCGGGCCGAATAGGCGCGCAGCACCGGAGCCTCGAACCCCGGGATCAGCCGCTTGTAGCTGTTGGTCGAGGGGTTGGTGATCGCGTTCAGCGCCTTGGCGTGCCTGAGGATGCCGCCGATGAACCACAGCGCCTCCTGGCTGAGATCGGCATAGCGGTCGCCGGCGAACAGCGGGCGGCCGTCCTTCCAGATCGACATGTTGACATGCATGCCCGACCCGTTGTCGCCCTTCATCGGCTTGGGCATGAAGGTGACCGACTTGCCATAAGCGTGGGCCACGTTGTGGATCACGTATTTGTATTTCTGGATGTTGTCGGCCTGCTCGACCAGCCCGCCGAAGATCATGCCCAGCTCGTGCTGGCACGTGGCAACTTCATGGTGATGCTTGTCGACCTTGATGCCCATCCGCTTCATTGTCGTAAGCATCTCGCCGCGCATGTCCTGCGCCTCGTCGATGGGGTTCACCGGGAAATAGCCGCCCTTGTGGCCGGCACGGTGAGCGGTATTGCCCATCTCGTATTCCGTGTCGGTGTTCCAGGCCGCCGCATGGGCGTCGATCTGGAAGCTGACCTTCTGCGGCGTGACTGAATAGCGCACGTCGTCGAAGATGAAGAACTCGGCCTCAGGCCCGCAATAGAAGGCGTCGCCGATGCCGGACGCCTTCAGATAGGCCTCTGCCTTGACGGCGGTGCCGCGGGGGTCGCGGTCATAGGGCTCGCCCGTGTCCGGCTCGACCACGTTGCAGTGCACGCACAGCGTCTTTTCGGCGTAGAAGGGGTCCAGATAGACCGACGAGGGATCGGGCATCAGCTTCATGTCCGACTGGTCGATCGACTTCCAGCCCGCGATCGAGCTGCCGTCGAACATGAAGCCTTCCTCGAACCAGTCCTCGTCGATCAGGTCCACGTCCAGCGTGACGTGCTGCAGCTTGCCCTTGGGGTCGGTGAAGCGGACATCGACATAGGCGACCTCCTCGGACTTGATGAGGTCGAGAACCTCGGCGACCGTCTTGGTCATGATGACTCCTTGTCTTGGATGGATGGGGGCGGATCAGACGGCGTCTTCGCCGGTCTCGCCCGTGCGGATGCGGATCGCCTGTTCGACGGGCGAGACGAAGATCTTGCCGTCGCCGATCTTGTCGGTGCGGGCGGCCCCGATGATCGCCTCGACCGCAGGTTCGACCAGATCGTCGGCCAGGACCATCTCGATTTTGACCTTGGGCAGGAAATCGACCACGTATTCGGCGCCGCGATACAGTTCGGTATGGCCCTTCTGACGGCCGAAGCCCTTGATTTCCGTCACGGTCATGCCCTGCACGCCAGCGTCCTGCAAAGCCTCCTTCACGTCGTCCAGCTTGAACGGCTTGATGATCGCTTCGACCTTTTTCATCGTGGACCCTCGGGTTGGCGGTTGCGTCGGAACCGGGATGGAGGGTTTCATCGTTGCGGGCAATCCGGCGGCGCCTGCGATGCGCCGCCCCTGCCCCCCAAACCGACAGGGCGCCTTGGAATGACGCAGGTTGCACAGGAAATGGGCAGCATGAAAACCCGCCCCGGCTGGACCGAGGTTCTGACTTGCGCCGAGATGCGCGCGCTCGAGCAGGCGGCGATGGACAGCGGAAAGATCACGGGGCTGGCGCTGATGGAGGCCGCTGGCGCCGCCGTGGCCCGTGCGATCCAGGGCCGCTGGCCGCTTCCGGGCCACGCCACGGTGCTGTGCGGGCCGGGCAACAACGGCGGTGACGGCTATGCGGTGGCCGCGCTGCTGGCCAGGGCAGGGTGGCAGCTGCGTGTGCTGGGGCTGGACAACATGCCCGGCCCCGATGCGGCGGAAATGAAGCGCCGCTGGGCGGCGCTGGGCCCGATCGAGCTGCTGACATGTGATGCATTCCGCGCCGGCGCCGACAGTGACGTGTATGTCGATGCGATCTTCGGCACCGGCCTTGCGCGCCCGCCCGAGGGCGAGCTTGCCCAGATCATCGCCCTTCTCGGCGGCTTGGGCGGGGACCGGGCCTGTTTCGCGCAGCGCCTTGTCGCGGTGGACTGCCCCAGCGGTCTGTGCCTTGACAGTGGCGCGCATCTGGGCAGGCCGCGGGCTGGGGATGATCGCGATCCCCATGCGCGGCTGACCGTGACCTTCGACAGCCCCAAGCCGGGGCATTTTCTGGAACGCGGCCCCATATGCTGCGGCGAGCTGGTCATTGCAGATATCGGCCTGCGCCAATGGCGCGAATGCGACGGCCGCGCTTTGCGGCCCGCACGCCTGATAGCCATCTGGCCGCCGCTGGCCGTCGAGGATTGCCGCGCGGCGATCTACGCCCCACCGGCGAATCGTCTGGCCAAGCAGGGGGGGCACAAATTCGCCAACGGCCATGCGCTGATCGTCGCTGGCCCGCTTGGCCAGGGCGGCGCGGCCCGGCTGGGCGCCCGTGCGGCGCTGCGGATCGGGGCAGGGCTGGTCACGCTGGCCCCGCCGAAAGCGGCGCTGATCGAACATCTCGGCCCGCCCGATGCGCTGATGCGGCGGGGGGTGGATGATGACGAGGCGCTGGCCGCGATGCTGGCCGACCCGCGCATCACCGCCGTCGCGATCGGTCCCGGCTGCGGGGTGGACCGGGCGGGCGCGCTGCTTGGGGCAGTGCTGGCATCGAACCGCGCCTGTGTCCTGGATGCCGATGCCCTGACGGCGCTGGCCGCGCGGGGCTTCGAGGGGCTGCATGATCGCTGCGTCCTGACCCCGCATGGCGGCGAATTCGCGCGGCTGTTCCCCGATCTGGACGAAAAGCTGAACGGGCCGCCTGCCCTCCGCCCGCCGCGCCATGGCGATGCCGCCCACCCCGATCCCATGCGGCACATGGCCGATCTGCATGCCCGTGCCGAGGCTGCGCCCCAGGCTTTAACGGGGCGGCATGGCCCCCTTTATTCAAAGCTTGACGCCGCACGGAACGCCGCTGCCCGGGCTGGCGCCGTGGTCCTGCTGAAAGGGCCCGATACGGTCATCGCCGCGCCGGATGGGCAGGCGCGCATCCATTCGGCCCACGATATCCCCTGGCTGGCCACCGCAGGGGCGGGCGACGTGCTGGCCGGGATCATCGCCGGGCTGCTCGCCCGCGGCCTGCCGCCGCTGGAGGCCGCGGCCACCGGCGCCTTTCTGCACGCGCAGGCCGCACGCCGCTTTGGTCCGGGGCTGATCGCCGACGATCTGCCCGGCCAGCTGCCCGGCGTCTTGCGCGACATGGGGCTGTGATCGCTGCTCGCCCGATACTCCGGGGGGACGGGGTCTGGCCCCCGGACCTGCGGCGGGCCAAAAAATCCCCTCGCACCCCTGAAAACCCTTTGCTAGAACGCGCAGGATTTCCGGGCGCCCACACGGCGCCCCGGACAGGCATTGCGGGTGTGGCGAAACTGGCAGACGCACCAGATTTAGGTTCTGGCGCCGCAAGGCGTGGGGGTTCAAGTCCCTTCACCCGCACCATGATGGACAAAGGATAGACGATGCAGGTCACCGAAACCCTGAACCAGGGCCTCAAGCGCGGCTACCGCTTCACGCTGCCGGCCGCCGATCTGGCCGCCGAGGTGGACCGCCAGCTGGCCGAGGCGCAGCCCCAGATCGAGATGAAGGGCTTCCGCAAGGGCAAGGTGCCGATGGCGCTGCTGAAAAAGACCTATGGCCCGCGTGTCATGGGCGATGCGATGCAGAAGTCGATCGACGACGCCATCTCGTCCCATATGACCGAAAACGCCGTCCGCCCGGCGATGCAGCCCAAGATCGAGATGGAAAACGGCGAGGGCTGGAAGGAAGGCGATGACGTTGTCGTCAACGTCACCTACGAAACCCTGCCCCAGATCCCCGAGGCCGACCTGTCGACCATCGAGCTTGAGCGTCTGACCGTCGCCCCTTCGGACGAGCAGGTGAACGAGGCGCTGGAAAACCTCGCCCGCAGCGCGCAGTCCTTCGAGGATCGCCCGGCGGGCGAGGCCGCTCAGTCCAGTGACCAGGTCACCATCGACTTCAAGGGCATGGTCGATGGCGAGGCGTTCGAGGGCGGCACCGCCGAGGGCTATCCGCTCGTCCTCGGCTCGGGCTCGTTTATCCCGGGCTTCGAGGATCAGCTGATCGGCGCCAAGGCCGGGGATGCGGTCAACGTCAACGTCACCTTCCCCGATGATTATGGCGCGCCCCATCTCAAGGGCAAGGACGCGGTGTTCGAGACGACGGTTCATGCCGTCAAGTCGCCCAGCGCCGCCGCAATCGACGACGAGCTGGCCAAGCGGTTCGGGGCCGAAAGCCTTGATGCCCTCAAGGCCCAGATCACGGAACGGCTGGGCGCGGAATATGCCGGCGCCAGCCGGGCGCTGGTCAAGCGGGCCCTGCTGGACAGGCTGGACGCGCTGGTCAGCTTCGACCTGCCCGAATCCCTTGTCGAGGCCGAGGCGGCGCAGATCGCGCACCAGCTGTATCACGAGGATCATCCCGATGATCACGGCCATGACCATGGCGCCATCGAGCCGACCGAGGAACACAGGAAGCTGGCCGAACGCCGCGTGCGGCTGGGCCTGCTGCTGGCCGATGTGGGCCAGCGCAACGAGATCGGCATTTCCGAACAGGAAATGACCCAGGCGGTGATGCGCCAGGCCCGCAACTTCCCCGGCCAGGAGCGCGCCTTCTTCGAGTTCATCCAGCAGAACGAGGCGGCCCAGCAGCAGCTGCGCGCCCCCATCTTTGAGGACAAGGTGGTCGATCACATCATTGCGGGTGCAAAGGTTACCGAACGCGCCGTGACCAAGGACGAGCTGGAAAAGGCCCTCTCGGCACTGGACGAGGCGTGATCCGGGCCTGCGGGCACCAAACCCCCTGACATCGAAAGGGCCGCCCCTGCCGGGCGGCCCTTCTTTCTTCTGCACGGAAATATCCCGGGGTCCGGGGCGGCGCCTTGGTTCGGCCTAGCGTTTTTGAAGGTCGGTTTCGTCCTTGGGCTCGACGCCGTTCTCGATCTTGATCTGGCGCTCGACCTCGGCGTTCAGCTCGGCCCCCATCAGCACGACGATGGCGGCGATCCAAAGCCACATCATCATCGCGATGGCCGCCCCGAGCGAGCCATAGGTTTCGTTGTAGTTGGCCAGGTTCGAGGCATACCATGAAAACAGCGCCGACGCGATCAGAAGGCCGAGCGTCGCCACGACCGCCCCGGGGGAAATCCACTGCCAGGCCGGATCCTTCTTGTTGGGGCCGAACCGATAGATCACCGCCAGCCCCAGCAGGACCAGCCCGCCGATCAGCGGCCAGCGCAGCAGGCGGATGATCGTTTCGGCTCCGCCCCCGACAAAGACCGCGTCCAGGATCGCAGGCAGCACCGCGATCAGCGCCAGCAGCAGCACGATGCCGATGATACCGCCGAGCGTCAGCCCCAGCGAGACAAGGTTCAGCTTGATGAACCCGCGCGATTCGTTTTCGAACCAGGCGATGTTCAGCGCGTCGATCAGCGCCTTGGTCCCCCCGTTCGCCGACCACAGCGCCGCCAGCAGCGCCACGATGCCTGCCAGCGACAGCGCCCCCTGCGGTGCCGAGGCGATGGCGGTCACCTGGCCGGCGATCAGGTCGATGGCGCTGGAAGGCAGGAACTGGTTCAGCAGCGCCAAGTTCTGGGAAATCGTTTCAGGATCGGCCATCCGGCCATAGATGGACACCAGTGCCGTGATGGCCGGGAACAGCGCCAGCAGGGCAAAGAACGTCACCCCCCCGGCGACCGAGGTGACGCGGTCCTTGCTGAATTCCGAGGCCGTGCGCTTGAGGATCGCCATCCAGCTTGACCGGCCCAGGTGCCAGGGTGATTGCGGCGCCCCCGCAAAGCGGGGCGGCGGGGCGCGGTTCGCCTCGGCGGTCTTGGCATCCTGCTGGCTGTCCTCGGCCTGCGGCGTCGCTTCGGGCGGCAGGCCCTTGCGTTCGCGCCAGCCCTCGGGCAGCGGCCCGAACAGGGCATTGAATACATCGGGGGCTTCGGAGGTCATCATGGGCTCTGCGGCTGAAGGATCATGTCATGGCAAGGCCGCGCCGGGTCAGGCGCGGCCACGAGGATCGCGCGGCGCCGGTCAGAGCCGATGGGCGCGGGCCTCGTTCCCGGCATCCTGGTCGTCGCGAAGATCCACCACATCGCGCCGCGACGGCCGACGATAGCTGCCTGCCCGCGATGCCGCACCCCGATTGGGATTGCCGAGAAAGCCGCGGATACCCTCGGCGGTATCGTGAAACTGGCGGACGATCCCCTCGGCCTGCTCGGCGACCGAACGGAAGGCTGTCATCGCAGACCCGACCGCGCCCACGACACCGTTGAGGTTGCGGGTCAGGCTCTGGGCGGTATGCTCGATATCGCCCAGAAGGCCCAGGCCGCCCGCGCCTGCGCGCCGCTGCGGCGCAGGGCCGCGGGCGGGGCGGATGCGGGCCTGGCCGGCGGCATGATCGGGGCGGGCCGATTGGGGGCGCCGGTTTTCCAGTGCTTCGGCGCGAAGGCGGGCGCGCAGGTCGTCCTCTCCGGCGGCGCGGGCGCGCGCCCTTGCGCGCATGGCTTCACGCTCGCGTTCGGTCATCTCGGCAAAGCGGGGCACGGCGCCGCCGCGGCTGCCCGATTTGCGCACCCGGTCACGGGCGCGATCGGCCGCGCGCTCCGCCTCGCGCTCGATCTCGTCATCGCCGGTCACCAGATCGGCGATCTTGCGCACACCCATGATCGCCGCCGCCGTCAGGGCCGCCGCGCCGACCGCCGCGCCTCCATAGACCAGCACCCGCGAAGTCAGCGAATGTTCCGGCCCCGCCGCGCCCGTGCCCCCCGCATCGACATGGGGCGGCACCTGCCGCGCATAATGGGGCGAGGGGCGATAGCGTTCCTGCGAGCGGTCAACGGGTTTTCCCAGCCCGCGGGCCTGGGGGATATAGCTGTTGCCCGGCATCTGCCCGGCGTCGGTCTTGTCGGCCATGGGATCATCCTCGTTGGTGCCGCCGTTGCGGCCCTTGCTGCCCAACCCGGCAGAGGGCCGTTCGTTCCAACGGCGCGATCCCCTGCAAACGAAAGGACCGCGCCGAAGCGCGGTCCGTCCTGGCCCGGCCCGCGGAGGCCGGCGTTAACGCGCGGGCCGGACCCGCAAGGGGTCAGGCGCCGGCGGCAGGGCGCATGGGGGCGCCTTCGTCGTCGTCGCGCCCCGCAGAGCCGATATCGTCGAACAGCTCGGCGATCTCAAACTCGGCGGCGGCGTCTTCCTCGGCAGCCAGGTCCTGGATCGACCGGCCGGTCGCCTGCAACTCGGCCTCCTCGGGCGAGCGGGCGACGTTCACGACCAGCCCGGCATCAACCTCGGGGTGCAGGTGGACGCGCACGTCATGCAGGCCCAGTTCCTTGATCGGTCCGGTCAGGACGATTTGGCGGCGCTCGACCGCAAAGCCTTCGGCGGCCGCAGCCTCCGCCACGTCGCGCGGCGTGACCGAACCATAGAGCGCCCCGGCATCCGAGGCCGAGCGGATGATGACGAAGGACTTGCCGTCCAGCGTCTCGGCGATCTTCTGCGCCTCGGCGCGCGATTCGTCGTTGCGGTGGGCCAGCTCGGCCTTGCGGGCCTCGAAGGCGGCGATGTTGGCCGCATTGGCGCGCATCGCCTTGCCCTGGGGCAGCAGATAGTTGCGGGCAAAGCCTTCCTTGACCTTTACCACCTCGCCCATCTGGCCCAGCTTGGCCACACGTTCTAGCAGAATGACTTGCATCGGTCAGACCCTCACTTCACGGCGTAGGGCAGCAGCGCCAGGAACCGCGCGCGCTTGATGGCCTGGGCCAGCTTGCGCTGGTTCTTGGCCGATACGGCGGTGATGCGCGACGGCACGATCTTGCCGCGTTCGCTGATATAGCGCTGCAGCAGGCGGGTGTCCTTGTAGTCGATCGCCGGGGCGTTGTCGCCCCCGAAGGGATCGACCTTGCGGCGGCGGAAAAACGGCTTGGTCGCCATGATGATCGCTCCCTTTCTCAGAACCGGTCGGCGCGGGGGGCGCGCTCGGCACGCTCGCCACGCTCATCGCCGCGGGCATCGCCCTCGCGGCGCTCGCCAAAGCTGCGGCGCTCGCCCCGGTCGCCGTCGCGGCGGTCCCCGTCGCGGCGCTCGCCCCGATCGCCCCGGTCGCCGCGTTCACGGTCGTCGCGGCGCTGCATCTGGATCGAGGGGCCTTCGGCATGCTCGTCCACGCGGACGGTCAGCACGCGCATCACGTCGTCATGCAGGCGGGCCAGACGCTCCATCTCCTGCACGGCGGCCGAGGGGGCGTCGCTGCGCAGGAAGGCGTAGTGACCCTTGCGGTTCTTGTTGATCTTGTAGGCGAGCGTGCGCACGCCCCAGTATTCGCTGTCCTTGACCGTTCCGCCGTTGTCGGCCAGCACGGTCGAGAAATGTTCGATCAGCCCTTCGGCCTGCGTGTTCGACAGGTCCTGGCGGGCGATCAGCACATGCTCGTAAAGCGGCATGTCAGACCCTTTTCGTCTCGGGCGCGCTTCATAGGCGGGGAACACCTTCCGCGCCCGCCACGAGAGGCTGCGCCGGTTTCGCAAATGCAGAAGGATGCGGCCTTATACAGATTGCGCGCCCCGGCGCAAGGGCGGGGCAGGGGGAACCCCGCATGGGGCCGCGGGTTGTATGGTATTGCGGCCCGTCTGCCGGCCTTGGGCGCGGGTGCGCATTATCCCGCCCTTTTCGACAGGAACGCATGATGATCCGTATGTCCGCATCCATCCTGGTCCTCGCCCTGGCAAGCGGCGGCCCCGTCCTGGCGCAGACCGCCGCTGCCCCTGCGCCCGCCGCCCCTGCACCCGCCGCCATGCCTGCGCCGGGCGACGTGGCGGGCACCTATGTTTTCGATCCCGATCACAGCCAGATCGTCTTTTCCTACGACCATATGGGCTTTTCGACCTCGCGCGGGACGATCAGCGGCATCAACGGCCAGGTTACGCTGGACAAGGCCGATCCGGCCAAATCCGCCGTCGAGGCGCGCTTTCCGCTGAGCGCGATCCGCACCATCGCCCCGGCGCTGGATCAGCATCTCGCGGGCGACAAGAGCTTTTTCAATGGTGCGGCACCGGACACGCAGGTGACGTTCAAGTCCACATCGGTCAAGGTCGATGGCGATGATGAGGCCGAGGTGACCGGAGACCTGACGCTGAACGGCGTGACCAAGCCCGTGACGCTGGAGGTCGAGATCACCAAGGCCGGCGACCATCCCATGACCGGCAAGCCCACCCTGGGCTTTGTGATCGAGGGCAAGCTCAACCGTTCGGATTTCAACCTCGGCGCCTTTGCCCCGGCCGTGTCCGACGAGGTGACGCTTGAGATCTCGGTCGAGGCATCGCGAGGCTGAGCCTTGCGGAAGCGGGCGCCGCGCGGCCTTTTCCTTGCCGCGCCCTGCGCGCGCCGCTAAGCCGCGTTCATGTTGCCCGCTGACCGCCTCGACCAGATCGTCCTGCGCCTCGAGTTTCTCGAGGCGCAGCTGAACGCGGGCCCGCCCGCCGACGAGATCGCCCGCATCAGCCGCGAATATGCCGAATTGAAGCCTGTCGTGGCCGGAATCGCCCAATGGCGCGCCGCCCGCACCGGGCTGACCGAGGCGCAGGCGATGCTGGCCGATCCCGACATGCGCGAGCTGGCCGAGGACGAGATCGCCCGCCTGCGCGCCAGCCTGCCAGACCTTGAACAGGCGCTGCGGCTGGCCCTGCTGCCCCGCGATGCGGCCGATGCGCGCCCCGCCATCCTTGAGATCCGTCCCGGCACCGGCGGGGACGAGGCGGCGCTGTTCGCTGGCGATCTGCTGCGGATGTATCAGCGCCATGCCGAGGCGCAGGGCTGGGATTTCCGCCTGCTCGAGCTGGCCGGGTCCGAGCTGGGCGGCGTCAAGGAGGCAGTCGCCCATATCGCGGGCGAGGGGGTTTTCGCCCGGCTGAAATATGAATCCGGCGTCCACCGGGTCCAGCGCGTCCCCGAAACCGAATCGGGCGGGCGCATCCATACCTCGGCCGCGACCGTCGCGGTCCTGCCCGAGGCCGAGGACGTGGACATCGACATCCCCGCCGCCGATATCCGCATCGACACGATGCGCTCGTCCGGGGCGGGGGGGCAGCATGTCAACACCACCGATTCGGCCGTGCGCATCACCCACCTGCCGACCGGGATCGTCGTTACCAGCAGCGAGAAATCCCAGCACCAGAACCGCGCCAATGCGATGGCCGTGCTGCGGGCGCGGCTTTACGATCTGGAACGCGGCCGGGCGGATGCGGAACGCGCCGCCGACCGGCGCAGCCAAGTCGGCTCGGGCGATCGCAGCGAACGCATCCGCACCTACAACTTTCCGCAAGGGCGCGTCACCGATCACCGGATCAACCTGACGCTCTATTCGCTGGACCGGGTGATGCAGGGCGATCTGGCCGAGATCATCGATGCCCTGACCGCCCATGATCAGGCTGCCCGGCTGGCCGAGGCCGAGGGGTGAGCGAGGTGCTGTCGGACGCGGCCCGGCGGCTCGCCGCGGCCGGTGTCGAAGGGGCCGAAGGGGATGCCCTGGCGCTGATGGCTCATGCGCTGGATATCCCGCGCCACCGCTTGCGTGATGCGCTGGCCGCGCCCCTGCCCGCGGACGCGGCCGCCCGTTTTGACGCGGCCATCGCCGCCCGCGCCAAGCGGCAGCCGGTCAGCCAGATCATCGGCCATCGTGATTTCTGGAAGCATCGGTTCATCGTCACGCGCGACACGCTGGACCCCCGCCCCGAAACCGAAACCCTGGTCGCCGAGGCGCTGCGCCTGCCCTGGGCCTCGGTGCTCGATCTGGGGACAGGCAGCGGCGCGATCCTGCTGTCGCTACTGGCGGAACGGCCGGGAACGCGCGGGCTGGGCGTCGATGTCTCGCCCGCCGCGCTGGCGGTTGCGCGCCGCAATGCCGAGGCGCTGGGGATCACGGCCGGGCTTGCCGTCTCGGACTGGTTTTCGGCCGTCGAGGGGCGGTTCGACCTGATCGTTTCCAACCCGCCCTATATCGCCGCGGCCGAGATGGCCGATCTTTCTCCCGAGGTCCGCCTGTGGGAGCCGCAGCAGGCCCTGACCGACCAGGGCGACGGCCTGGGCGCCTATCGTGCCATCGCCGCCGGGGCCTGCGCCCATCTTGCGCCCGGCGGCTGGCTGGCCGTCGAGATCGGGCCGACGCAGGCAGGGGCGGTGACGGCGCTGCTGGCGGGGGCGGGCCTGGCCGAGCCCCGCGTCCTGCCCGACCTTGACGGGCGCGACCGGGTGGTGGTCGCACGCGCTTTGCCCGAAATCGGTGCAGCTTAAGGGTAAAGGGCGTGCTTTGGTGCTTGAAACCGGGGCGGGTTCGTGGTTTAGCACCTGTGTGACGCGGGCATGATGCCCCGCACGGGTCATCCTGCATGCGTTCCGTTGCCGGAGATTGCCGCCAGGTGCTGCGCCCCTTCATGCGGCCCGGCCGGCAGGATCGTGACCCCAACCGCATCCAGGCGCCATGCGCCGGACAATCGTATCGGCAAGATGAGATCTTCCAAATCCCGATCGCGCAACAAGTCCCGCAACCAGCGCTCGCTGGGCAATGTCGTCAACCGGGTCTTTGACAGCTCCGGCCCCGAGGGCAAGGTCCGCGGCACGCCTCAGCAGATCATCGAGAAATATCTTGCCCTTGCCCGCGACGCGCAGCTGTCCGGCGACCGGGTGGCCGAGCAGAGCTTTCTTCAGCATGCCGAGCATTACACACGGATGCTGGGCGAGGCGATGCGCGAGCAGGCCGAACGGCAGGCGCAGTTCGGCGGCCCGCAGCAGAACGGCGAGGATCGGGACGAGCGGTCCAATGGCCAGGACCGCCGCGACGACGGCCGCGCCGATCAGCGCCGCGATGCGGACAGTGAAGTTCCGCGCCGTGATGATCGGCGGGACGATCGCCGTGACGACCGGCAGGACGACAGCCGCGAACGCCAGCGCCGCGACGACAGCCAGCGCGAGGGTGGCCAGCGCTGGGATCGGCGAGAGAACGAGCGGCGCGACGGCGAGCGGCGCGAGGATCGGCGCGCGCCTTCCCCGCGCAATCCCTCGGTCGAAGCGGCACGGGATGTCGGGGGGCATGATGCGCTGCCCGATTTCCTGCGCCCGCCCGCACAGGGCATCCCTGTCCCGCAGGGCATCCCCGAGGCGCTGGCAACCGAGCCCGAGGCCGGTCCGGTGGATATGCCTGAACGCCGGACCGTCGCCGATGCCGAGCCTTTGCCCCTGCGCGATGTGGCAGAGGAGGCGCCCCGCGCCACCCCCGCGCCTGCCGCGCCTGGCGAGGATGCCCCGGCCGGCAGGGCTGTGGCCGAGGATGGCCTGCCCGCCGGCAGCGATGACGCCCGGGCCGCTGACGGCCCGGAAGGCGAGCACCCCCCGCTTCCCGGCGCCCCCGCTGCCGAGGCAGAGCCCGAGGCGCGCCGCCCCCGCCGCCGTGCCGCCACGGCCGCGCCGCGCCGCGTGCCGCGCAAGCGCAGCGATGCCCCTGCGGAAGAACACCCCACCGCGTCGGACGACTGACGGAAGGGATCGGGGCCGTGCCTTGGCCGGCTTTCCGATCGCCTGGCGCCTTGGCTCAAGGCGCCTGTTGTCACAAGCCCGGCCGGATATGACGGCCTTTCAGGGCGGCCCCGGATCTTCAGAGCCGCCCTTCATTTGCGCCGCTCAGCCCGCCGGTTGGCTCTTGAGCGCGCGCGCCAGGGCGCAGAAGCGGTCGAGGCCGATTTCCTCGGCCCGCGCGGTGGGCAGGATGCCCGCCTCGGCCAGCAGGGTCTCGATCTGCGGATGCAGGCCGCGCAGCGAGGCGCGCAGCATCTTTCGCCGCTGGTTGAAGGCGGCGAAGGTGATGCGTGACAGCACCTGCGCATCGGCCGGATAGCGCGGCGCCGGCAGGGCGGTCAGCTGGACCACCGCCGATTCGACCTTGGGCGCGGGCACGAAGGCCTGCGGGGGCAGGGTCAGGACAATCCGCGCCTCGCATCGCCATTGCGCCAGCAGGGCAAGGCGCCCGTAATCCTTGCTGCCCGGCCGCGCGACGATGCGCTGGGCGACCTCGCGCTGGAACATCAGCGTCAGCGACTGCCAGAACGGCGGCCATTGCGGCGGCGTGAGCCAGCCGACCACCAGCTCTGTCCCGATATTATAGGGCAGGTTCGCCGCAACCCGGATCGGCGGGGTCAGATGCGCCAGCGGATCGACCATCAGCGCATCACCATGGATCACCGTCAGCCGGCCGGGATAATGGGCCGCGATCTCGTTCAGCGCCGGGATGGCGCGGGCATCCTTTTCGATGGCCAGCACATGGCGCGCGCCCTCGGCCAGCAGCCCCCGTGTCAGACCGCCCGGACCGGGCCCGATTTCCAGCACGTCGCAGGCTGTCAGATCGCCCGCCGCCCGCGCGATCCGCGCGGTCAGGTTCAGATCGAGCAGGAAGTTCTGGCCCAGCTGCTTTTTCGCGCGCAGGTCATGGGCCGCGATCACCTCGCGTAGCGGGGGCAGCCCGTCGATCGCGCTCATCGCGCCGCAGGCGGGGGCATTCTGCCCCCGGACCCCCTGAGGATATTTGCGGACCAGAGATTCACCGCGCCCCCCTGGGCCGCGTTTCCGCACGCGCCTGCGCCATGTCCCATGCCATCCGCAGCGCCGCGATGGTGCTGCCCGGGTCCGCGACGCCGCGGCCCGCGATGTCGAAGGCGGTGCCGTGGTCGGGCGAGGTGCGGATGAAGGGCAGGCCCAGCGTCACATTCACGCCCCCGGCAAAATCCAGCGTCTTGATGGGGATCAGCCCCTGATCGTGATAGGCCATCACTGCCGCGTCATGGCGGGCGCGGGCGGCGGCGTGGAACATCGTGTCGGCGGGGTGGGGGCCGCTGACCGCCAGCCCTTCGGCGCGCAGCCTGTCGCACAGGGGGATCATCCATGCCCGTTCCTGCCCGCCCATCGCGCCGCCCTCGCCGGCATGGGGGTTCAGCCCGGCCACGGCGATGCGCGGGGCGGGGATGGCGAAATCGCGGATCAGTCCGGCATGGGTGATGCGGATGGTCCGTTCCAGCAGCGCCGGGGTCAGCGCCCGCGGCACATCCTCGATCGCGATATGGATCGTTGCGGGCACCACGCGGCAGGGCGGGCGGACCGAGGTCGAGGCCAGCATCATCACCACATCCGCCCCGCCGGCGAGATGGGCCAGATATTCGGTGTGGCCCGGAAAGGCAAAGCCCGCGCCTTCCTTCAGCGCCTGCTTGTTGATCGGTAGGGTGACGACCCCGGCGGCAGCGCCCTGCATGGCAAGTCCCGCGGCGCGGGCGATCACGTCGATGACGGCCTGCGCATTCGCCGGGTCGGGCCGGCCGGGGGTGACGGGTGCGGGAAAATCATGGCGCAGCACCGCCAGCCGGCCCGGCGCGACCGGATCGCCCGGTGCGGCGATCTCTGCCCAGTCGGTGCCGGCGGGCAGGTGGCGCGGATCGCCCATCCAGACCATCGGCACCCCCGCCGCCAGCGCCCTGGGGGCCAGCTCCGGCCCGATGCCGGCCGGCTCGCCGCAAGTCAGGATCAGCGGCAGCGTGGCGTGCCCGCTCATGGCTTGCGGATCACGGCGTCGGCGCGCAGTTCGGCCAGATAGGCATCGGCGGCGGCGCTGATCTTGCGGTTGAAGATGGCCGAGCGGACCTGATCGCGGCCCCGCAGCGGCGGCTCGTCCGGCGAGGCGATGCCTGCGGCCGCGGCGGCGTCCGAGGCGGCGTTCGCCGCGCTCGGGGCCTCGGCCGCCTTGGGCGTCGTCCCCCCCTCGCCCGCGGGGGCGCCGGGGGCGGCGCGGCGCGCGGGCTGCGGCAGGCCGGGCAGGGTGGCGTAGGGCGGCGCCGGCTGGTCGATCAGGGCCGGGGTGCGGCGGCACAGCATCAGCACCCGCGCGCCGTTGCCGTAATCCAGCACCGCGCCCTCGTTCTCGTCCAGGGGGGCAAGGCGCTGCGCCACGTCCAGCGGCACGGCCGACAGGGGCGAGGTCTGCCGCTGGATCGGGTTGCCGCCATAGCGGTTCGCCTCGACATAAAGCTGGTCGCAACTGTCCGCCCGTGCCAGTGCCCGCGCGCCGTCCGCCGCCGAGGGCACTGAAAGGGTCACATATTCGACCGTCTGATCCTGCGCGCCCGCGCGCAGCTTGCCGCGGATGTCGCGCAGATAGAACAGCACCACCGCGCCCGGCACGCTCAGCGGCTGGCTGACCGAGTTCGGCTGCAGCTGCAGCACGATCGAGCGCAGGCCGGGCGCCAGATTGGCCAGCGGCGTCCAGTCCAGCCGCCCGCCGCGCGGCGCCGTAGGCACCGCCGACCAGCGCCGCGCCGCCGCGGCAAAGGCTGCCTCGGACGTGGCGCTTTCGGCGATCTGCCGGCCGCGGGCCAGCGCGGCCTGTTCCTGTCCCGGCGGGGCCGGGATCACCAGTTCCGACAGCAGGACCGCGGTCGTGATCGGCTGGGCGATGTCGCGTTTCAGGGCCTGCTCGATCTCGCGGTCGCTGACCGTAACGGTGGGCACGATCCGCTGGCGAACCACCTCGCGCCAGGCCACGCCCGCCTTGACGAAATCGCGGTAAGCCTGCCGTTCGACCCCCTCGCGCGCCAGCGCTGCGGTGAACTGTTCCACGTTCATGTTGGCGCGGCCCGCGAATTCGCTGAGCCCCGCCTCAAGTCCCTTGTCGCTGACCGCGATCCCCATCTGGCGCGCCGCCTGCAGTTTCAGACGATCCTCGACCAGCGCCTTCAGCGCCGCCTGCGGGTTCGCGTCGGGCGCGTGCAGAAGCTGCATGAAGCGCACGCGCTGGTCCAGTTCGTACTGGGTCACCGCGTTGTTGTTGATGTAGATCACCGGCGCAAACGGCCCCGCCGCCACCGGCATGGGCGCGGCCGCCGCGGCCAGCAGGGCCGCTGTGAGGGTCGCATGAATGATCCGGCGCATCGTCATCCTCGTTCTGATCCGGGCGCGAGGCTAGCGCAGACAGCTGCGCCGCGCCACCGTTCCCGGCGCGGCCTCGCCACTGCGCCGGCCAAAGCCCCCCAGCCGCACCGACAGGCCCACGTCGGTATCGGGCCGCAGGTTGTCCGATGCGGTGAAGCGGCGCGAGACGGAAAGATCGACGCTCACGCATTCGTTGCGATAGGTCACGCCCAGTTCCGCCTTCTGCGCGCGGTCTGCGATGAAATCATAGCGCGTCTCGGCGTCAGCCCACCAGCCCTGCGCCAGCTGCCAGCCGGTCGTGGCGGTCAGTTCGGACACGTCGCTGGGGCGGCCTTGCTCGGTTTCGGCGTCGATCCACAGATAGCCTGCCGAAAGCTGAAAGCCGGGGGCGAGCCAGCCCAGCCGCGTCTCGCTGCGGTGGATGTCGAGATCGTCGTCGAACAGCGCCCGGCTGGCGAAGGCAAGGCCCTGATTGCCGCCATAGGTCGCGGCGAGCAGCCAGTCCGAACGCTTGCCCCACAGGATCTCGCCCGAGGCGGAGCGGATCTGGGCCGGATGCTCGCGCAGCACGCGCCCCGCCGTCAGGCCCAGCGACGCGCCGGCGGGGTCGATGCGCGTCCAGGTCAGGCCCAGATTGGCGCGCAGCCCCCCTTCGACCGCGTCGTGGCCGGGCATGCGGTCCAGCGCGAAAAGATTGCCTTCGTCGAATTCCACCAGGCGCGAATCCTCGTTCGGCACCGCGTCGCCCTCATCGAGGGTAGGGGACCAGACGATCTGGGCGACCGGCTCCAGCAGGCTTGTCGCCGCGCCGGCATGCGCGATCAGCGGCCAGCGCAGCTCGACCCCGGCCGTCGGATAGGCCCGCGCGCGGGACGCGTCGAAGCGGCTGTCGCCGCGGATGCGGTAAAGATCGGCGTCCAGCTGTGCCTTGGCGGCCGCCACCACCCCGCCCGGCATGATCCAGCTGCGGTTCCAGTCCGCCCGCGCCGAGGCGCGGGCCATGTCGCGCCCCTCGATGTCGCGGGCCGAGCTGCGGCGGTGGGCATGGGCGGAAAACTGCAGGCCCGCCTCGCCCCCCAGGCCGGCGGGGGAAAACCGCCGTTCCCACAGCGCATCCCCGACAAGGCCGGGCGACGTGGCCGCGTCCTCGTCCTCGCGCAGGGTTTCATAGCGCCCGATCCGGGCCGTCAGCAGCCGGTCACGCTTGATCCGCTCCAGCGTCACGCCGCTCCACAGCCGGTCGGCATCGGTGATGTCATAGTCCAGCAGATAGGCGCGGTCCGAGGCGGTCTGCACCTGCAAGCCCAGCCGATAGTCGCGCGGCAGCCGGAAGGCGGCCGCCCCGAACAGATAGCCGCGGGTGCCTGTCTGGATGTCGTCGCGGCTGATCGCGCCGTTCCATTCGGTCGCGCCGTTCGCAAAGGCCTGCCGATAGCGCAAGCCCAGCGTCGCCGTCCGGCTGGACGAGACATAGGGGGTGAGCGTCACATCCGCGCTGTCGCCCAGCGTGACGAAATAGGGCAGCATGACCCCGAATCCGAGGCCCGAGGTGGTGCGGAACCGCGGCGCCAGAAAACCGCTCATGCGGTCGACCCCCGGATCGGGCGCGCTGAGCGCGGGCAGCACGGCAAGGGGCAGGCCGAAGGCGCGGAACTGCGGCCGGTCGAAGTGGATGCGGTGCGTCTTGGCATCATGGGTCACGGACCGGGCGCGGATTTCCCACAAGGGGGTGGGGTCGCTGGCGCAGACCTGGCAGGACGAGGCGACCACATGGGTCAGCGTGGTCATCCGTCCGGCCCCGGTCCGGCGCACCTCGGCCGCAGCCAGCTGCAATTCGCGCGCCAGCACCAGCCGCGCGCCCCGCAGCAACCCGTCGCGCAGCCCTTCGTCCAGCTGGGCGCTGTCGGCGATCAGCACCGTCTCGGCCCTGCTGCCCGCCTTGGCCGGTTCGGTCAGGTGGATCGGGCCGTCGATTGCCATGGTGCCGGCATCGCCATCATAGACGACGCGCTCGGCGATCAGGCGCGCGCCCTCGAACCAGATCACGACCCCGCCCGATGCGGTCAGCACCCGGCCCTGACCCAAATCCACCCGGTCGGCCAGCAGCGTTGCCGCCCCGTCCGGCTCTGCCGTGGCGCTGGAACGGGGGCCGGGGGGCCGGGCCGGAGTGATGACGATCCGCGGCACAGCCGCGGCCGCGGTGCCGTCCGCGCGGGTATCGGGGCTGTCCGTGCCCGTCGCCGGCGCCAGCGCCGGGCGCACGGCCCGGATGCCCGCGCCCAGCCAGCTGAGCCAGCCCTGCTGCGCGGCGGCAGGCGCCGCCCCGGCCAGCAGCGCGGCGGCGGCCAGCGCCGCCGCGGCCCCCCAGGCCTGGCCGGGCAGGCGGGGCGCGGACCGGGGCGCAGGCTGGTGCGCAGACCCGTTTACGGGCCGGCGCATCCTTGCGGGGGTGCGGTCGGGGCAGGGGGTCCGGCTCATCCTTCCTCCAGCCTGAGCAGTGCGGCAAGCGCCAGCAGCGCCGCCACCAGGGGCGGCGAAAAGGCGGCAAAGGATGCCGGCGCCTCGCCCGCCTCGCCCAGAACCTGCGCCAGATTGCGCAGGAAGAACAGGGCCAGGCCAGAGGCAAAGGCGGCCAGGACCAGCAGCCCCACCCGGCGGCCCCGCATGGGCCGCATGGTAAAGACCGCCGCGACCATCACCATCGCCGCCATCAGGAACGGCCGCGCCAGTTCGGTCGCGAACCAGACCCGGTGGCGCAGGGCCGAGAAACCGGCCCGTTCCAGCCCGGCGATGAAGCGCGGCAACTGCCAGATCGGCACCGCCTCGGGCGAGCCGAAGCCGTCGCGGATGCGTGCCGCCGTCAGGTCGGTGGGCAGCGTCAGGCCCGGCAGCCTCATCGCGGCGGCCTCGGGGTTGGCCTCGGTCAGGGGCCATTCCTTGACCCCGCTCAGCTGCCATGTCCCCTGCGAAAGGCGGGCTGTCTGCGCCGCGATCCGGCGCACCGGCCCTTGCGAGGCGTCCAGAACCAGGAACATCGCATCATGCAGCGTCGCCCCGTCCGGGCTGGCGCGCGTTGCCCGGAGGACCGTCTGCCCGCCCTCGGACCCGGTTCCCGCAGCGCCGGGCGGAACGCTCTGGCGCAGCCACACGGCCCCTTTGCCCAGCGAGACGGTCTGGGGCACGGTATTGGCAAGGCGCGCCGCCGCTTCGTCGTAACGCCGGGCGCTGGCGGCAACCACGGGGTTGAAGACGCACACCATCAGCGCCCCGACCAGCATCGCGGCCACCGCCGGCGCGGCCAGGATGCGCAGCCCCGACCGGCCCGCCGCGCGCAGCGCGACCAGTTCAGAGCTGCGCGACAGACTGAGGAACAGCGCGATCGCCGCCAGCAGGGTGATCAGCGGCAGGATGGCATAGAAGCTGCTGGTGATGTTCAGCGCGGCAAGGCCGGCCATGCGCGCCAGCCCCGCGCCCTCGCGCGCATGGCGGCGGATCTGTTCGATCAGGTCGATGAGGAACAGCACCGCGACAAAGCCGCCGGCGACCAGGGCGAACTGGCGCAGGAAGCGGCGCGCCACATAGACCTGCGCGATCACGGCGCGGCCCCTGCCGGCTGGCCTTGGCGGCGGCGGGCCGGCCGGCGCGGCCGGGCGGCCATCCACAGCGCGCCGCCCGCGATCGCCGCCCCGGCAAGGGGCGGCAGATACAGCACCGGCCAGGCGCGCGGGCTCTGCGCTGCATGGCTGGCGGCCACCGTGGACAGCGCCTGCACCACCAGCAGCGCCAGCACCCCCCACAGCACCTGCCGCCAGACGCCGAAGCGTGAATAGTTGCCCAGCAGCAGCATCGAAAAGCCCAGCATTGCCGCGACCGGCGCCATCAGCGGCTGCGCCATCCGTTCATGCCCTTCGGTACGGGCGCGGTCGTGATCTGCGCCGGTCGCCTTCAGCAAAGCGGGGTCGGGGTCAAGCAGCCGCCAGGTGGAATAGGTGCGCAGGTCGCGGTCCTTGTGGCCGGCCCCCGCGAACAGCGCGCCGATGTCATAGGTCAGGTCGGCAAAGCGCGTGGTGGACAGGCGCGGCTCGCCCCCTTCGGCGGGGCGCAGGTTCTGGATCATCCCGCGCGCCATGACGAGGCGCGGCCCGGTCGCGGTCCGCAGGACCAGCGCCTCCTCGGCGGTATAAAGCCTCTGGTCGGCCGGGTTGCGCGCATCTTCCAGGAACAGGTCCAGCAGCCGGCCATCGGCCGCGACAGACCCGATGAACAGCGTCACGCCGTCTGCGGGATACTGAAAGGCCCCCGCCCGCAGGAACCGTGCGGTCACGTTCTGGGCCAGTTCCGCCTGCCGGTCGGCCAGGCGCGCCCGCGCCAGCGGCACCAGCCCGTGGGCCAGCGCGGCGACCATCAGCCCCGCGATCAGCCCGAAGACCAGCACCGGGCGGGCCAGGCGCCAGGGCGACAGCCCCGCGGCCTGCATCGCCGTCAGTTCGGATTCCGAGGACAGCCGGTTGGTGCCGTAGCAGGTGGCCGCGAAGGCCGCGACCGGCAGCACCAGCGAGATGACCAGCGGCAGGGTAAGGGCCGTGAATTCCAGCACGACCAGCGCGGTCTGGCCGTCCTGGATCAGCTGCTCGAACAGCTGCACGGCGCGGTTGATCCAGTAGACCGACACCAGCACCAGCGCAAAGAACCCGAACTGGGTCAGGTATTGCGACAGCATGTATCGGTCGATCCGCAGCATGAGCATTCCTGTTGGGGGAAGGCCCGCTTCCCCTGATATCCGGCTCATACAGCCGGCGCGCGGGCCGCGAAAGCCCGGCGCCGCCGATTGGCGCGGGGGCTGCTGTGCCGGGGCAGGCCGCTCTGGTCAAGCACGGGGGGGGCGGCTAGGGTCGGCTCGTTTCCCGAACCCGAGGCCCCCTTCCGATGACCCATCCTGTCGAGATTCGTTTCCTGCCCGCTGCCGGCGCGGATCTGGCCGCCCGCGAGGGCCGCATTGCCCTGCTGCTGCACGATCGCGGCCCGATGCCCCAGGGGCTGCCCCCGGCGACGCGCCGTGCCCTGCAGCGGGTGATCGCCTCGAAGGCATGGGCGGATGTCAAGCCGGGCGCGGCGCTGGAGCTGGCCTTTCCGGCCGGGCTTGCGGCCGATGCGCTGCAGCTGGTGCGCCTGCCGCGCCGCACCGATGCGCAGACCGCCCGCAAGGCGGGGGCGGCCATCGGCGCGCGGATGGGCCGGAACGCGGTGACGGTTGTTGCCCCCGCGCATGAGCGGCTGGCGGACGTGGCGCTGGGGCTGGCGCTGCGGGGGTATGACTTCTCGGTCTACAAGTCGCAGCCGGCCGAGGCGGCGGAGCAGCCGGACGTTGATGCGCCGGCCGCCCCCCCGCAGGGCGTCTCGCACAGCGGTGCGGCCGAGGATGCGCGCCTTGCCGATGCCGCCGCGCCCGCGCCCGAACCCGCAGCCTTGGCGCAGGACGATGCGGCCGCCCCGCCGCAGCCCGGCGCTGCCAGCGTCACCATCCTGTGCGACGATCCCGAGGCCGCCGCCCGCGCCGCGCAGGACGGGGCCGCGCTGGCCGAGGGCGTGTTCTTCACCCGCGATCTCGTCAATGAACCCGCCAATGTCCTGACCACGACCGATTTCGCCGACCGCCTGCTGGCGATGCGCGAACTGGGGCTCGAGGTCGAGGTGCTGGACGAGGACGAGCTTGCCCGGCTGGGCATGCGCGCGCTGCTGGGCGTGGGGCAGGGGTCGGACAGCCCGTCCAAGGTGGTCGTCATGCGCTGGAACGGCGGGGGAGAGGAGGCGCCCCTTGCCCTGGTCGGCAAGGGCGTCGTCTTTGACACGGGCGGCATTTCCATCAAGCCCGCGGCGGGGATGGAGGAGATGACCATGGACATGGGCGGCGCCGGCGTCGTCGCCGGGGTCATGCGTACGCTTGCCCTGCGGCGGGCGAAAGCCAATGTCGTCGGCCTGGTCGGGCTGGTCGAGAACATGCCCGACGGGCGCGCCCAGCGGCCGGGCGACATCGTGCGCTCGATGAAGGGCGACACCATCGAGGTCATCAATACCGATGCCGAGGGGCGGCTCGTTCTGGCGGATGTGCTGTGGTATGCGCAGGACCGCTTCAACCCCGCGGCGGTGGTGAACCTCGCCACCCTGACCGGGGCGGTCATCATCGCGCTGGGGCATGAGCATGCGGGGCTGTTCAGCAATGACGACAGCCTGGCAGGCAACCTGCTGAAGGCCGCGCGGGCCGAGGGCGAGGGGCTGTGGCGGATGCCGCTCGCCCCTGCCTATGACGAGCTGATCAAGTCGCGTCTGGCCGATGTGAAGAACACCGGCGGGCGGCCGGCAGGCTCGATCACCGCGGCGCAGTTCCTGCAGCGATTCATCCGCTCGGGCATGCCCTGGGCGCATCTGGACATCGCCGGCGTGGCGCTGCCGCCGGGCGAGACGGCGCTGGCGCCCAAGGGCGCGACGGGCTGGGGGGTGATGACGCTCAACCGGCTGGTGCGCGACCGCTTTGAAAGCCGCTGAGGCGCCTTGGGCAACGCGCTGTTCTATCACCTGACGCGCTCGGCGGCCGAACAGCTGCTGCCGGGCCTGATCGGCAAGGCGCGCCAGGCCGGCTGGCGGGTCGAGCTGCGCGGAATCGATCCGGCGCGGATGGCGCGGCTGGACGATCTGCTGTGGCAGGGCGACGGGTTCCTGCCGCACGGCCTTGCCGGGGGGCCGCATGACGCGGTGCAGCCGGTGCTGCTGACGGCAGCGGCCGACGCAAGGGGGGGTGTGGGCGCCGACTGCCTGATCGCCCTGGACGGGGCAGCGGTCGATCCGGCCGAATGCGCACCGGCCCAGCGGGTCTGCGTCGTCTTTGACGGCAATGATCCGGCGGCGCTCGACCGGGCCCGCGGCCAGTGGCGCAGCCTGACAGGTGCCGGGATCGCCGCGGAATACTGGTCCGAGGCGGGTGGACGCTGGGAACGGAAGGCCTGAGGGCGGGGCCGCCTTGCCCGGTAGTGTCAGGTACTTGTGCCGCCCTTGCGGATCAGGTCGGGTCTGGAGGCGGCGTAGGGACGGGCCGAGGGCCGGAAAGTGGCGCACCGGCCAACCTTGCCCATTGGGGCTGCTGCCCGATACCCTTCTCACTGGGACAGCCCGCCTGAACGGCCGGCAGCCGGGTTCATCCGGTGCGGCGCCCTGCGGCCCTGCCCGGCGCGACTAAAGGACGGGGCTATGCCCTTGGCCCTGTCCGGCCCATGCCCCGATTGGCCGATGCCGCGCCAGCCAGTTTACCGGCGGGACGAGACGAAGGCCCTATAACCGAGGCAAGCATGCCAACCTGCACTGCGAAAAGGCCGTGCAGACGGCCTGAGCTGAAAGGCCAAGCTGCCCGCCCGGGACGGCGGGCAGCAAGGAAGGCGCCTGCAGGGCCGTCTCCTGCCTGGAAGGAAATGCCTGCCCGGGGCATCAGGCCGTCCGCCTGATGGAGGGGCGGCTCTGCCGCCCTCAAGTCGGGCAGCCCCGCCCCTCACAGCAGCGGCCTTACATGGCCGCCTTGTTGACGCCGCCCTTGACGGCGATGCGGGTCATCGTCTCGTCGCCCTCATAGGTCGAGGCGGTGCAATCATCCAGCACGGCGACATCGTCCGAAAAGTCCAGCCGCGTCGCCCAGGCCTTCAGCGTGCCATAGCCGGTGATCGCATAATGCGCGAGACGCTGATACTGGCCGATGATCGCGGCGTCCTGCACCTCGTCATCGCCGAAATCGGCCTCGAGCGCGTGCTTGCGGGCCTCGGCCACCAGGCCCTCCATGCCTTTGCAATGCTCGCCCGAGGGTTCCTCGCCATGGGCGCGGGCCAGCTTTTCCATCTGGGCCATGCCCTTGCGGGTGCCTTCAAGGCTGGCCTGCAGCGCCTTTTTCAGATCGTCGTTGCGGGCGGCGGCAAGCAGTTCCTCGGTCACGGGGATGGTCTGCTTGCAGGCGCTGTAAAGATCCTTGACCCCGTCCAGATACAGATCCTCGAGGTTCTTGATGGCGGCCATGCGGTTTCCTTTCCGGTTGGCGCAGCAGGGCGCTGCATTGACATTGCAACGCCGCCGATGCAGGGCTGTTCCGCCTCTCTCGTCATTCTTGCCGCCGGCCCGACGCCAGCCCGCTCGAGGGCTGCCGGCCGGCCCGGCCCATTGCAGGTCTGCCCATGTTCGCCTGGTTCGAGCGGCGGCTCGATCCCTTTCCGCCGGAACTGCCGCTCACGCCCCCGCGCGGCCTGGGCGCCTTCGTGCTGCACTACAGCCGGGGCGCGCTGCCCTGGCTGGTGCTGCTGGCCGTGGCCTCGGCCCTGATCGCGGCGGGCGAGGTGGTGCTGTTCGGCTATCTGGGTGATCTGGTGAACCGGCTTGCCGGTGCCGGCCCGCAGGGTTTCCTGGCCGAGGAGGGGCCGCGGCTGATGCGGATGGCGCTGCTGCTGCTGGTGGGGCTGCCGCTGCTGAACATGCTCAGCACGCTGGTCATGCACCAGACGCTGCTGGGCAATTTTCCCCAGCGCATCCGCTGGCAGGCGCATCGTTACCTGCTGCGCCAGTCGATGGGCTTCTTCCAGAACGAATTCGCCGGCCGCATCGCCACGCGGCTGATGCAGACCGCGCTGGCGGTGCGCGAGGTGGCGATGAAGGTCATGGACGTGGCCGTCTATGTCCTTGTCTATTTCGCCGGCGCGCTGGTTCTGGCGGCGTCGCTGGATTGGCGCCTTGCGCTGCCCTTTGCGGCATGGGGGCTGCTTTATGCCGCGCTGCTGTGGATCATCATCCCCCGGCTTGGCCGCGCATCCGAGGCGCAGGCCGGCGCGCGGGCCGAGATGACCGGGCGCATCGTCGATGCCTATACCAACATCACCACCGTCAAGCTGTTCAGCCACACCGCGCGCGAGGAGGCCTTTGCCCGCCGGTCGATGGAGTCGTTCCTCGGCACCGTCCATCGCCAGATGCGCCTTGCCGCGGCCCAGGACATCGCGCTGAACCTGCTGAACGCCTGGCTGACGGGATCGACCGCGGCGCTGGGGCTGTGGCTGTGGCAGGCGGGCACCGTGCCGGTCGGCGCGGTGGCGGTGGCGGTGCCGCTGGCGATGCGGCTGAACACCATGAGCCACTGGATCATGTGGGAATTCGCCGCCCTGTTCGAAAATATCGGGACGGTGCGCGACGGCATCGGCAGCCTGTCGCTGCCGCGCATGGTGACCGATGCGCCAGGCGCGCGGCCGCTGGTCGTGACCGAAGGGCGGGTGCGGATCGAGGATGTGACCTTCCGCTATGACGCCGATCCCGCCGAGCGGCCGATCGCCGTGCTCGATCGCCTGTCGCTGGACATCGCGCCGGGCGAACGGATCGGCCTCGTGGGCCGGTCAGGGGCGGGCAAGTCCACCCTCGTGGGGCTGCTGCTGCGCTTTCATGAAACCGAATCGGGCCGCATCCTCATCGACGGGCAGGACATCTCGCAGGTCACGCAGCAATCGCTGCGCGCGGCCATCGGGGTGGTCACGCAGGACAGCAGCCTGCTGCACCGGTCGCTGCGCGACAACATCGCCTATGGCCGCCCCGATGCCACCGAGGCCGAGATCGCCCGCGCCGTCGCCACCGCCGAGGCAGGCGACTTCGTCGCCGGGCTGGTGGACGACGAGGGGCGGCGCGGCCTTGATGCCCATGTCGGCGAACGCGGCGTCAAGCTGTCGGGCGGGCAGCGCCAGCGCATCGCCATCGCTCGCACGGCGCTGAAGGACGCGCCGATCCTCGTTCTTGACGAGGCGACCAGCGCCCTCGACAGCGAGGTCGAGGCCGCGATCCAGCACCAGCTTGAGCGGCTGATGATGGGCAAGACGGTCATCGCCATCGCCCATCGCCTGTCCACCATCGCCGCCATGGACAGGCTGGTGGTGCTGGACGCGGGCCGCGTGGCCGAGCAGGGCACCCATGCCGAATTGCTGGCCGCGGGCGGCCTTTATGCCCGGCTGTGGAGCCGCCAGTCCGGCGGCTTTCTGGCCGGCGGCGATGAGGCACGGGGCGCATGACGGCCCTTGCGCCTGAATGGCGCTGTTGCCTCTTGCGCCGCTGGCGCGCGTGCCTTAATCGGAACCCCGGCTTAGGGGTATAGCTCAGTTGGTAGAGCATCGGTCTCCAAAACCGAGGGTCGTGGGTTCGAGTCCCCCTGCCCCTGCCAGCCGCCAGGATGATCGCCCGCTGTCATGGCAGTGACGGTTCACCTCGGCGCCCACAAGACCGCCAGCACCCATCTGCAACAAAGCCTGCGTGCGCTGGCATCGCCCATGCGCGGGGCGGGCATCCATTATCTGGACGTGCGGCACCTGCGGCGCTGGGGCCACAGGCTGGACGATTCGCTGGGCGAGCGCCCGTCGGCAGAGCGCCTGCGCGGCATCTGGCAGCGTCATCTGGACGCCGCGGCAGAGATATGGCCCGAGATCCTGATTTCCGAGGAAAACATCCTCGGCTCCATCCGCCGCGAGGCGCTGATGGGCCCGGCGGGGATCTATCCCCATGCGGCGGCGCGGGTGGACCGGCTGTGCGCGATGCTGCGGCGGCGCCCGGTCGAGCTGTTCCTGGCCGTGCGCGAGCCCCTGGCCTTCCTGGCCTCGGCCTTCTCGATGCAGCTCGAAGGGGGGCTGGCGCGCGACTTTGGCGCCTATGTGGGTGACTTTGATCCGGCGGGGCTGTCCTGGACCGGGCTTGCCGAACGACTGCTGGCGGTCGAGGGGGTGGCCCGGCTGGTGGTGTGGCGCTATGAGGATTACCGCGCGCTCAGGCCCGCGCTGCTGCGGCGGCTGCTGCCGGGGGCGTTGGCGGGGCGCGCGCCCGATCCGCGCCCGGCCGTCGTGGGGCTGTCGCAGGCCGCCCATGACGCGATCCGCCAGGGCCTGGCGGCCGATCCCGGCGCCGATCTGGCCGCTCTGGCCCGAGAGGCCAAGGCCATGTTCCCGCGCAGTGCCTATCCCGGCCGTCTGCAACCCCTCGATGCGGCGGCGGCGCGGCGCGTGCGGGCGGCTTATGGGGCCGACATCGCGCGGCTGGGCCGCCTTGACCGGGTCATGCTGTTGCAGCCGGGCGAGGCGGGCGCCGTGCAGGGAGCGGCGGGTTAGGGCAAGGGGCATCCGGCCTGCTTGCGTTTGCGGCCTGCCCGGCCTATCTGCACCGCTGCAATCCGAAGGATCCGAAATGGCCAGCCCTGTCCAGTTCCTAAGCCAGGTCCGCTCCGAGGCGGCCAAGATCGTATGGCCCACGCGGCGCGAGGTGACGACGACGACGATCATGGTGTTCGTCATGGCCACCGTGTTCAGCCTGTTCTTCTTTACCGTCGATCTGCTGATCCGCGGCGGGCTTTCGGCGGTGCTGCGCGCGATCGGCAGCTAGGGCAGCCCCTCGGGCTTGCATTCGCGCGGGGTGGGCGGTATCTCCGCCCCGACTTGCCCGGCTGTCGGCGTGCATCGATTCGGTATGCGCGCCGTTTCAGTTTCAGGGCCTTCGTTTCACGGGCTGCCATTGCCGCCGGCGACAGGCGCAGACCCGATCAGCAAGGGGCTATTCAGGCGATGGCAAAGCGGTGGTATTCGGTCAGCGTCCTGTCCAATTTCGAAAAGAAGGTGGCCGAGGCGATCCGTCAGGCAGCCGCTGAAAAGGGCCTTGAGCACGAGATCGACGATGTGGTCGTTCCCACCGAGGAAGTGATCGAGATCCGCCGCGGCAAGAAGGTCACCTCTGAGCGCCGCTTCATGCCCGGCTATGTGCTGGTGCATATGGACCTGTCGGAAAAGACCCATCACCTCGTCAATTCGATCAACCGCGTGACCGGATTCCTGGGCGCCCATGGCAAGCCCATGCCGATGCGCGACGACGAGGTGAACGCGATGCTGAACCGCTCGGGTCAGGGCGGGGCCGAGGTCGCGCCGCGCAACCTGATCCGCTTCGAGATCGGCGAGAAGGTGAGCGTCACCGACGGACCCTTCGAGGGCTTCTCGGGCATGGTCGAGGACGTGGACGACGCCGCAAGCCGGATCAAGGTCACGGTGTCGATCTTCGGCCGGCCCACGCCGGTCGAGCTGGAATTCACGCAGGTCGCCAAGACCGCGTGATGATCGTGCGGGAGGCGTGAGCCGCACCGCTATGTCGGCCCCCGCGAAGGGGCGTGATGAAAAGGAGAAGGCCAGATGGCCAAGAAAGTCGTCGGCAGCCTCAAGCTGCAAGTCAAGGCGGGGCAGGCGAACCCGTCCCCGCCCATCGGTCCCGCGCTGGGCCAGCGCGGCATCAACATCATGGAATTCTGCAAGGCGTTCAACGCCCGCACGCAGGAGATGGAAGCGGGCTCGCCGGTTCCGACCGTGATCACCTATTACGCCGACAAATCCTTCACTTTCGAGACGAAGACGCCGCCGGCGTCCTTCCTGCTCAAGAAGGCGGCGGGGCTGAAGCCGGTGGGCAAGCGCAACCGCGCCAAGGGCTCGGACAAGCCCGGCCGCACGAGCGCGGGGACCGTCACCGCCAAGCAGGTGCGCGAGATCGCCGAAGCCAAGATGAAGGACCTGTCGGCCAATGACATCGAGGCCGCGATGCAGATCGTTCTCGGGTCCGCCCGTTCCATCGGCATCGAAGTGAAGGGCTGATCCAGATGGCAAAGATGGCAAAGAAGAAAGCCGCTGCCCGCGCCGCGTTCGAGGGCAAGTCGCTGCTGCCGCTGGACGAGGCCGTGGCGCTGGTCAAGGCCAACGCCACCGCGAAGTTCGACGAGACGGTCGAGATCGCGATGAACCTGGGCGTTGATCCGCGCCATGCCGACCAGATGGTGCGCGGCGTCGTGCGCCTGCCCAACGGCACCGGCAAGGATGTGCGCGTCGCGGTGTTCGCCCGCGGGCCCAAGGCCGAGGAAGCTCGCTCCGCCGGGGCCGAGGTCGTGGGCGCCGAGGATCTGCTGGAATCGATCCAGGGCGGCAATCTGGATTTCGACCGGGTGATCGCGACCCCCGACATGATGCCGCTGGTCGGCCGCCTGGGCAAGATCCTGGGCCCGCGCAACCTGATGCCGAACCCCAAGGTCGGCACGGTGACGATGGATGTGAAATCCGCCGTCGAGGCCGCCAAGGGCGGCGAGGTGCAGTTCAAGGCCGAGAAGGCGGGCGTCGTCCATGCGGGTGTCGGCAAGATTTCCTTCGAGCCCGAGAAGCTGGCCCAGAACATCCGCGCCTTTGTCGAGGCGGTGAGCCGCGCCAAGCCATCGGGGGCCAAGGGCACCTATCTCAAGAAGGTGTCGATCAGCTCGACCATGGGTCCGGGCGTGTCGCTGGACCTCGCCTCGGCCACGCAGGCGCAAGGCTGATCATGACGGGCGGCCCTTCGGGGCCGTCCTTGCGTTCCGGCCTGATGCCCTGTATCAGGCCGGCTTCACCCCGATTCATCGATTCGGGGTGTCTGTCCGAGACGGAGGGCCGGCGCCTGCGCCGCTAAGTCCTTCCCGAGATGGAAGTCCGAGTTTTTTCCGCAAGGTGTTCCCTTTCGGGCGATCTCGGGTCCATCGTCCAAGGACCCGCCTGCGGTGCCGCCCGGCGCCGCGGACAAGAGAGCCGGGGGGAAACCCCCAACGTGGAGTGAACCGTGGATAGAGCCCAAAAAGAACAGGTGGTCGAGGAACTCGGCCAGATCTTTGAAAGCTCTGGCGTCGTGGTGGTTGCCCGCTACGAGGGGATGACGGTTGCCGAGATGCAGACCCTGCGCGCGCAGATGCGCGAGGCGGGGGGTGCAGTCCGCGTTGCAAAGAACAGGCTCGCCAAGATCGCCCTGGATGGTAAGCCGGCCGCTTCGATCGCCGATTACCTGACGGGCATGACCGTGCTCGCCTTCTCCGAAGACCCGGTGGCTGCTGCCAAGGTCGCGGATGCGTACGCCAAGACGAATGACAAGTTCGTCATTCTTGGCGGCGCAATGGGCGGTGCGGCCCTTGATCCGGCCGGTGTGAAGACCGTCGCCCAGATGCCGTCGCGTGAGGAGCTTATCGCTTCGATCGTCGGCTGCATCGGTGCGCCCGCGTCCAACATCGCCGGTGCGATCGGCGCGCCTGCCAGCAACATCGCGGGCATCCTCAAGACTCTGGAAGAGCGCGAGGCCGCCTGAGGCAATCCCGTCCCGTCGTGCGCGTGCCGCATGACGTTGGAACAACTTGACTGGAAAGAACGGAACAATGGCTGATCTGAAGCAACTCGCCGAGCAAATCGTCAACCTGACCCTGCTGCAGGCCCAGGAACTCAAGACGATCCTGAAGGACGAATACGGCATCGAGCCCGCCGCCGGCGGCGCGGTGATGATGGCCGGCCCGGCTGGCGGCGCTGCTGCCCCTGCCGAAGAGGAAAAGACCGAATTTGACGTCGTCCTGACCGATGCCGGCGCCAACAAGATCAACGTGATCAAGGAAGTGCGCGCGATCACCGGCCTGGGCCTGAAAGAGGCCAAGGATCTGGTGGAAGCCGGCGGCAAGGTGAAAGAAGGTGCCTCGAAAGCCGATGCCGAGGAAATGAAGAAGAAACTGGAAGCAGCCGGCGCCAAGGTCGAGCTGAAGTAATCCCCCCGCGGATTACGGTATTTCAGGGCAGGGTCCGGTTTTTCCGGTCCCTGCCGAACCCATCTTGAAGGACGCTTGGTCCGCATTAGGTATGAGGCCTGCATGGCAGGCCCGGTGCGAGCCAGCCGAGTTTCCTTCAGGGCGAGTTTGCGGTTCGGGAGCAGGGCGGTGGGACGCCCGGCACGAATGGAACCGCGCCCCTGATGTTCGCAAGCACGCCCGGATCGGGCCCCGACGATCCCCGGCGCGCGATGACGAAAGGCATTTGGACCCCATGGCGCAAGCTTACGTCGGTCAGAAGCGCATCCGGCGCTATTACGGCAACATCCGCGAAGTGCTTGAGATGCCGAACCTCATCGAGGTTCAGAAGGCATCCTACGACCTGTTCCTCAATTCCGGGGAAGGTGCGGGACATAATGATGGCGAAGGCATCCAGGGCGTTTTCCAGTCGGTTTTCCCGATCAAGGATTTCAATGAGACGGCCACGCTTGAATTCGTGAAATACGAGCTTGAGCGGCCCAAATACGACGTTGACGAATGCCAGCAGCGCGACATGACCTATGCCGCGCCGCTGAAGGTGACGCTGCGCCTGATCGTGTTCGATGTCGACGAGAACTCGGGCACCCGCGCCGTCAAGGACATCAAGGAACAGGATGTCTACATGGGCGACATGCCCCTGATGACGCAGAACGGCACGTTCATCGTGAACGGGACCGAGCGGGTCGTCGTCAGCCAGATGCATCGCAGCCCCGGCGTGTTCTTCGACCATGACCGCGGCAAGACGCACAGCTCGGGCAAGCTGCTGTTCGCCTGCCGGATCATCCCCTATCGCGGCTCGTGGCTGGATTTCGAATTCGACGCCAAGGACTTGGTGTTCGCGCGCATCGACCGCCGCCGCAAGCTGCCCGTCACGACGCTGCTCTATGCGCTCGGCATGGATCAGGACGCCATCATGTCGGCGTTCTACGAAACCGTGACCTACAGCCTCAAGGCCGCCAGCAGGGGCGAGCCGGGCGCCTGGGTCACGCGGTTCTTCCCCGAACGGATGCGCGGCACCCGCCCGGCCTATGACCTGGTCAACGCCGAAACCGGCGAGGTCATCACCAAGGCCGGCGACAAGGTGACGCCGCGCCTGGTCAAGAAGCTGGTCGAAACCGGCGAGGTCACCAATCTTCTGGTGCCCTTCGAGCGGATCATGGGCCGCTTCATCGCGCGCGACATCATCAACGAGGAAACCGGCCTGATCTATGCCGAGGCGGGCGATGAGATCACCGCCGAGTACAGCAAGGACGGGACCGAACTGACCGGCGGCCTGCTCAAGGTGCTGCTGGACAACGGCATCACCGAGGTGCCGGTGCTGGACATCGACCATGTGAATGTCGGCCCCTATATCCGCAACACCATGGCGGCCGACAAGAACATGGGCCGCGACGGCGCGCTGATGGACATCTACCGGGTGATGCGCCCGGGCGAGCCGCCGACCGTCGAGGCGGCGAGCGCGCTGTTCAACAGCCTGTTCTTTGATTCCGAGCGTTACGACCTGTCCGCCGTGGGCCGGGTCAAGATGAACATGCGCCTTGACCTGGACGCGCCCGACACGCAGCGCACCCTGCGGCACGAGGATATCGTGGCCTGCGTCCGCGGGCTGGTCGAGCTGCGCGACGGCAAGGGCGAGATCGACGACATCGACCATCTCGGCAACCGCCGGGTGCGGTCGGTCGGCGAGCTGATGGAGAACCAGTACCGCATCGGCCTGCTGCGCATGGAGCGGGCGATCCGAGAGCGGATGAGCGGCGTCGAGATCGACACCGTCATGCCGCAGGACCTGATCAACGCCAAGCCTGCCGCAGCCGCCGTGCGCGAATTCTTCGGCTCGAGCCAGCTGTCGCAGTTCATGGACCAGACCAACCCGCTGTCCGAGGTGACGCACAAGCGCCGCCTGTCGGCGCTGGGGCCGGGCGGTCTGACGCGCGAGCGCGCGGGCTTCGAGGTGCGCGACGTTCACCCGACCCATTACGGCCGGATGTGCCCGATCGAGACGCCCGAAGGCCAGAACATCGGCCTGATCAACAGCCTGGCGACCTATGCCCGGGTGAACAAATACGGCTTCATCGAGACGCCCTATCGCAAGGTGGTGGACGGCAAGGTCACCGATGACGTGGTCTACATGTCCGCGACCGAGGAGATGCGCCACACCGTCGCCCAGGCGAACGCCACGCTGGACGAGGAAGGCCGCTTTACCGATGAGCTGGTCAGCACCCGCCAGGCGGGCGATTTCATGCTGAACCCGGTCGATGCCGTCGATCTGATCGACGTCTCGCCCAAGCAGCTTGTCTCGGTTGCCGCCGCGCTGATCCCCTTCCTGGAAAACGACGACGCCAACCGCGCGCTGATGGGTTCGAACATGCAGCGCCAGGCGGTCCCGCTGCTGCGGGCCGAGGCGCCTTTCGTCGGCACCGGCATGGAAGCCACCGTCGCCCGCGATTCAGGCGCCGCCATCATGGCCCGCCGGGGCGGGGTGATCGACCAGGTGGACGCCAGCCGGATCGTCGTCCGGGCGACCGAGGATCTGGGCGCCGGCGATGCGGGCGTGGACATCTATCGCCTGCGCAAGTTCAAGCGCTCGAACCAGTCCTCGACCATCAACCAGCGTCCGCTGGTCAAGGTGGGCGACCGGGTCCAGACCGGGCAGGTGATCGCGGACGGCCCCTCGACCGATCAGGGCGAGCTGGCCATCGGTCGGAACGTGGTCGTCGCGTTCATGCCGTGGAACGGCTACAACTATGAGGACTCGATCCTGATCTCGGAGCGGATCCACCGCGACGACGTGTTCACCTCGATCCACATCGACGAATACGAAGTGGCGGCCCGCGATACCAAGCTGGGGCCGGAAGAAATCACCCGCGATATCCCGAATGTCGGCGAGGAGGCGCTGCGCAATCTCGACGAGGCGGGGATCGTCTATATCGGCGCCGAGGTCGGGCCGGGTGACATCCTTGTGGGCAAGATCACCCCCAAGGGCGAAAGCCCGATGACCCCCGAGGAAAAGCTGCTGCGCGCCATCTTCGGCGAAAAGGCGTCGGACGTGCGGGACACCTCGCTGCGCCTGCCGCCGGGGGCCTACGGCACGATCGTCGAGGTGCGGGTGTTCAACCGCCACGGCGTCGACAAGGACGAACGCGCCCTGCAGATCGAGCGCGAGGAAGTCGAACGGCTCGCCCGCGACCGTGACGACGAGATGGCGATCCTCGAGCGCAACATCTACGCGCGCCTCAAGACGCTGATCTCGGGCCAGACCGCGGTGAAGGGGCCCAAGGGCGTGCGGCCGAACAGCGTGATCGACGAGGATCTGCTGGGCCAGTTGTCGCGCGGCCAGTGGTTCCAGCTTGCCGTTGCCGACGAGGGCACGGCCCGTGAGGTCGAGGCGCTGCAGGAGCAGTTCAACATCCAGAAGAAGGCCCTTGAGGCCCGCTTCGAGGACAAGGTCGAAAAGGTCCGCCAGGGCGACGACCTGCCCCCCGGCGTGATGAAGATGGTCAAGGTCTTCGTCGCGGTGAAGCGCAAGCTGCAGGCAGGCGACAAGATGGCCGGCCGCCATGGCAACAAGGGCGTCGTGTCCAAGGTCGTCCCGATGGAGGACATGCCCTTCCTCGCCGACGGCACCCCCGTCGATCTGGTGCTGAACCCGCTGGGCGTGCCCTCGCGCATGAATGTCGGGCAGATCCTGGAAACCCACATGGGCTGGGCCGCGCGCGGCCTGGGGCTGAAGATCGACGAGGCGCTGGAGGATTTCCGGCGCAAGGGCGATCTGACCCCCGTCAAGGAGGCGCTGCGGATCGGTTATGGCGATGACACCTATGAGGCCGAGTTCGGCGACATGGGCGACGATGATCTGATCGAAAGCGCCGAGGCGGTCCGCACGGGCGTGCCGATCGCCACGCCGGTCTTCGACGGCGCCAAGGAGGCGGATGTGAACGACGCGCTGACCCGCGCCGGCTTCGACAAGTCGGGGCAGTCCATCGTGTTCGACGGCCGCACGGGCGAGCAGTTCTCGCGCCCCGTCACGGTGGGGGTGAAATATTTCCTCAAGCTGCATCACCTGGTCGATGACAAGATGCATGCGCGCTCGACCGGCCCCTACAGCCTGGTGACCCAGCAGCCGCTGGGCGGCAAGGCGCAGTTCGGCGGCCAGCGTCTGGGCGAGATGGAGGTCTGGGCGCTGGAAGCCTATGGCGCCGCCTACACCTTGCAGGAGATGCTGACGGTCAAGTCGGACGACGTTGCCGGCCGGACCAAGGTGTATGAGAGCATCGTGAAGGGCGAGGACAACTTCGAGGCCGGTGTGCCGGAATCGTTCAACGTGCTGGTCAAGGAGGTCCGGGGTCTGGGCCTCAACATGGAACTGCTGGACGCCGAGGACGGCGAATAAGGCCGCGTGCGGCCCGCACCCTGCGCATTGCAGGGTGCGCGGCCGTCACGCGCCATCCGTCCCCGTCTGCGTCCCCGATAGGAATCCGAGATGAACCAGGAACTTAGCACCAATCCCTTCAACCCGATCACCCCGGCGCGGCAGTTTGACGAGATCAAGATCTCGCTCGCCTCGCCCGAGGAGATCCTCGCCTGGTCCTTCGGCGAGGTGAAGAAGCCCGAAACGATCAACTACCGCACCTTCAAGCCCGAACGCGACGGGCTGTTCTGCGCGCGCATCTTCGGGCCGATCAAGGACTACGAGTGCCTGTGCGGCAAGTACAAGCGCATGAAGTATCGCGGCCTTGTCTGCGAGAAATGCGGTGTCGAGGTGACGCTGCAGAAGGTGCGCCGCGAGCGCATGGGCCATATCGAGCTGGCCTCGCCGGTCGCCCATATCTGGTTCCTGAAATCGCTGCCCAGCCGCATCGGCCTGATGCTGGACATGACGCTGCGCGATCTGGAACGCATCCTGTATTTTGAAAACTACGTCGTCATCGAACCAGGTCTGACGGACCTGTCCTACGGTCAGCTGCTGACCGAGGAAGAATACATGGACGCGCAGGACCAGTTCGGGGTGGATGCCTTCACCGCCAATATCGGTGCCGAGGCGATCCGCGAAATGCTGGCCGCCATCGACCTGCAGGCGACGGCCGATCAGCTGCGCGAAGACCTGAAAGAGGCCACGGGCGAGCTGAAGCCAAAAAAGATCATCAAGCGGCTGAAGATCGTCGAAAGCTTCCTGGAATCGGGCAACCGTCCCGAATGGATGGTGATGACCGTCATCCCGGTCATCCCGCCGGAACTGCGCCCGCTGGTCCCGCTGGACGGGGGCCGGTTCGCGACCTCGGACCTGAACGATCTTTATCGCCGGGTCATCAACCGCAACAACCGCCTCAAGCGGCTGATCGAGCTGCGTGCGCCCGACATCATCGTGCGCAACGAAAAGCGGATGCTGCAGGAATCGGTGGACGCGCTGTTCGACAACGGCCGCCGCGGCCGCGTCATCACGGGCAACAACAAGCGCCCGCTGAAATCGCTGTCCGACATGCTCAAGGGCAAGCAGGGCCGGTTCCGCCAGAACCTGCTGGGCAAGCGGGTGGACTTCTCGGGCCGCTCGGTCATCGTGACCGGGCCGGAACTGAAGCTGCATCAGTGCGGCCTGCCCAAGAAGATGGCGCTCGAACTGTTCAAGCCGTTCATCTATTCGCGGCTCGAGGCGAAGGGCTATTCCTCGACCGTCAAGCAGGCCAAGAAGCTGGTCGAGAAGGAACGCCCCGAGGTCTGGGACATCCTGGACGAGGTGATCCGCGAACATCCGGTGCTGCTGAACCGCGCGCCGACGCTGCACCGCCTGGGCATCCAGGCCTTCGAGCCGATCCTGATCGAGGGCAAGGCGATCCAGTTGCACCCGCTGGTCTGCTCGGCCTTCAACGCCGACTTCGACGGCGACCAGATGGCCGTGCACGTGCCCCTTTCGCTGGAAGCCCAGCTTGAAGCGCGCGTGCTGATGATGTCCACGAACAACGTGCTGTCGCCCGCCAACGGCGCGCCGATCATCGTGCCGTCGCAGGACATGGTGCTGGGCCTCTACTACACCACCATGCAGCGCGAGGGCATGAAGGGCGAAGGCATGGCCTTTGCCAATGTCGAGGAGGTCGAGCACGCCCTTGCCGCCGGCGAGGTGCATCTGCATGCCAGGATCACCGCGCGCATCCCGCAGATCGACGAGGACGGGAACGAGGTGCTGCGGCGCTACGAGACGACGCCGGGCCGCCTGCGGCTGGGCGCGCTGCTGCCGCGCAACGCCAAGGCTCCGTTCGATCTGGTCAACCGTCTTCTGCGCAAGAAGGACGTGCAGAACGTCATCGACACCGTCTACCGCTACTGCGGGCAGAAGGAATCGGTGATCTTCTGCGACCAGATCATGTCGATGGGCTTCCGCGAGGCGTTCCGCGCCGGCATCTCGTTCGGCAAGGACGACATGGTGGTTCCCGACAACAAGTGGACCATCGTCGAGGAAGTCCAGGATCAGGTGAAGGAGTTCGAGCAGCAGTATCTCGACGGCCTGATCACCCAGGGCGAGAAATACAACAAGGTCGTGGACGCCTGGTCCAAGTGCAACGACCGCGTGACCGAGGCGATGATGGCCGCCATCGCCGCCCCCCGCAAGGATGAGTCGGGCGCCGAGGTCGAACCGAACAGCGTCTACATGATGGCCCATTCGGGCGCGCGCGGCTCGACCAGCCAGATGAAGCAGCTGGGCGGGATGCGCGGGCTGATGGCCAAGCCCTCGGGCGAGATCATCGAGACCCCGATCATCTCGAACTTCAAGGAAGGGCTGACGGTTCTCGAATACTTCAACTCGACCCACGGGGCGCGCAAGGGTCTGTCCGACACCGCGCTCAAGACGGCGAACTCGGGCTATCTGACGCGGCGTCTGGTGGACGTGGCGCAGGACTGCATCATCCGCGAGCATGACTGCGGCACCGAACGGGCGATCACGGCCTCGGCCGCGGTCAATGACGGCGAGGTGATCTCTCCTCTTGCCGAACGCGTGCTGGGCCGCGTCGCGGCCGAGGACATCCTCGTTCCCGGTTCGGGCGAGGTGATCCTGCGCCGCAACGAGCTGATCGACGAACGCCGCGCCGACGCCATCGAGGCGGCGGGCGTGCAGACCGTCCGCATCCGCTCGGCCCTGACCTGCGAGGCCGAGGACGGCGTCTGCGCGCTGTGCTATGGGCGCGATCTTGCCCGCGGCACGCTGGTCAATATCGGCGAGGCGGTGGGCATCATCGCCGCCCAGTCGATCGGCGAGCCGGGCACGCAGCTGACGATGCGGACCTTCCACATCGGCGGCATCGCCCAGGGCGGGCAGCAGTCCTTCATCGCCGCAAACCAGGAAGGCACCGTCCGGTTCGAGAACGAGGCCGTGCTGGAGAACGCCAATGGCGAGCTGATCGTCATGAGCCGGTCGATGCAGCTGCACGTGATGAACGAGCAGGGGACCGCGCTGGCCAGCCACAAGCTGTTCTACGGCTCGAAACTGCTGGTGCGGGGCGGTGACAAGGTCACCCGTGGGCAGAAGCTGTTCGAATGGGATCCCTATACCCTGCCGATCATCGCCGAGCAGGGCGGGACCGCGCGCTTCGTCGATCTCGTTTCGGGCCTGTCGGTCCGCGAGGATACCGACGAGGCCACCGGCATGACCCAGAAGATCGTGACGGACTGGCGCTCGGCCCCCAAGGGCAATGATCTCAAGCCCGAGATCATCCTGATGGGCGCGGATGGCGAGCCGGTGCGCAACGAGGCGGGCAACCCGCTCAGCTATCCGATGTCGGTCGATGCCATCCTGTCGGTCGAGGACGGGCAGGAGGTCAAGGCCGGCGACGTGCTGGCGCGTATCCCGCGCGAGGGTGCCCGGACCAAGGACATCACCGGCGGTCTGCCCCGCGTGGCGGAACTGTTCGAGGCGCGCCGTCCCAAGGACCACGCGATCATCGCCGAGATGGACGGCACGGTGAAGTTCGGCAAGGACTACAAGAACAAGCGGCGGATCATTGTTCAGCCCGCCGCCGAAGGTCTTGAGCCGGTCGAATACATGGTGCCCAAGGGCAAGCACATCCCGGTGCAGGAAGGCGACTTCGTGCAGAAGGGTGACTACATCATGGACGGCAACCCCGCGCCGCACGATATCCTGCGGATCATGGGGATCGAGGCGCTGGCCGATTACCTGATCGACGAGGTGCAGGACGTCTATCGCCTGCAGGGCGTGAAGATCAACGACAAGCACATCGAGGTGATCGTCCGGCAGATGCTGCAGAAGATCGAGATCCTCGATTCCGGCGACACGACCCTGCTCAAGGGCGAGCACGTGGACCGCGAGGAGTTCGTCGAGGAAAACACCAAGGTCGAGGCACGCGGCGGTCGCCCGGCGACGGGGGAACCCGTGCTGCTGGGCATCACCAAGGCCAGCCTGCAGACCCGCTCGTTCATCTCGGCCGCATCGTTCCAGGAAACGACCCGCGTGCTGACCGAGGCGGCGGTTCAAGGCAAGCGCGACAAGCTGGTGGGCCTGAAGGAGAACGTGATCGTCGGGCGCCTGATCCCGGCGGGCACGGGCGGGGCCACCGCGCGCATCAACCGCATCGCCGAGGATCGCGACGCCGAGGTGATCGAGATGCGCCGGGCCGAGGCCGAGGCGGCTGCCGCGCTCTCTCCGCCTCCGGTCCAGTCGGCGCCCGAGGTGCTGGCGATGAACATCGACGATGTGATCACCTCGCCCGAGGAATGATCCGCCCGGCCTGAATACTGGCCTGATCCTGACATCCCCCCGCGCGCGAGCGCGGGGGGTTTTCGCATCGTCCGCCGGGGTTGAGGTGGAACTGTTACATTGCCAGACCAGAATGCCCGGCCGAAGAATTCCAAGCAGGGCATGATCATGGTGAAACCCATCAATCCAAAGGGCGCAGCCCCACGGCCGGAAGCGCCCCGGCCCACGCTAGGCGGCAATCGGCAAGAAAGCGCGTCCAACCGCAACCAGGCCCCCGGCATCGGCGCGGATCTGGCGCTGGACCTGACGCAGATCGGGCTGGATATCACCGGCCTCTTTGATCCCACATTCGTATCCGACGGCGCCAATGCCCTGATTTCACTGGGGCGCGGCGATCTGGGCGGGGCGGCCCTGTCCGTGGTGTCGATCCTGCCCGCGGGTGACCTGGTCAAGCTGGGCAAGCTGGGCAAATATGCCGACACCCTGGGCAAGATCGTTGACAAGGTTGCCGGCAACCCGCTGCTCAAGGACTCGCTGGAACAGGCGGTCGGCACGATCGCCAAGGCGCTGGACAAGATCCCGCAGGGCATGATCGACCAGCTGCCCGCATCCGCCCGCAACAACCTCGACCGGCTCAAGGACGCGGTGGCGCGCTTTGACAAGGCCCCCGGCCATCTTCTGGGGCCCAGGCACGGAACCGCGGCGCTGGCCGCGCAGCGCGCGGCGCGCGGGCTGCCGCCTGCCGGTGCCCAGGGCGATGCCTCGACCGTTGCCATGATCCGCCTGCGGGGGCAGGATTATGTCGGTGTGAACAGCAGCGTGCAGCAACCGCGCACCACCATCACCCTTGACCGCGTCAATGCGCAGACCCGCACCCATGCCGAGGCGGATGCCGTGCAGCAGGCCCTGAACGGCACGGCTCGCAAGCGGGGCGGCCAGGCCGAGATGTGGGTCGACCGCGACCTGTGCCGATCCTGCGGCCCCAATGGAGGGATGCGGTCGCTGGCACGCAACCTTGGCGTTGACGAGCTGATCGTGCATACCCCTTCGGGCACCCAGATCTTCAAACCGACACGGTAAGGCGACATGCAGGCATTCATCGAAACCTTCGACGGGACAACCGTCGAAACCGACGCCCGCGAGATCGGCAGCGAAAGCGACGCGCAAGCGGCTGTGGACGCGCTGGACGGGCGGATGGTGACATCGGCCAGCTTTGAGCGCGGCGAAGGTGCGGTGCTGCTGGTGTCGGGCGGACCGGGGGCCTATCTGGCAAGCCTGTGGAACGACGAGACGGGCGAGGGTGTCTCGGCCGAGGAGCCGGGTGACAGCGACGGGCGCGAGGTCGAGGTGATCTCGGCCGGCCAGAGCGTTGTCGTGCCCGCCCGCCGCATCCTTAGCCGGGCGCGCGTGGGCGAGGTCGTCGCCAGCTATGTGGCTGGACAGGACCGTTCCACGGCGGTCGAGTGGGCCGAGGACTGATCTCCGCCCTGGGCGGGCGTATGGACTGCGCCTGCCCGCGCAGCGCATTGCGCACCATCCCGCGCCCCCGGCAGGAGGGCGCCGGGTGAGGCGGGTGCAGCTGCTGGGCCTGTGCCGGTTTTCATATCTGGGCGGGCGGGGCTTTCAGGTCGAGCATCCTTCGCTCGCTGAAAGGCGCGCGTTTCTTTACGATCCGGCGCGGCTTGCCCGCCGCTGGTTCTGGTTCGAGAACGTGGCCGTCCCGGCATGGCGCGCCCAGACCGATCCCGATTTCACCCTGGTTGTCATGACCGGCCCCGACCTGCCTCAGCCTTGGCTGTCGCGCCTGCATGATCTGGCCGTTGCCGTTCCGCAGATCAGGGTCGAACTGGTGCCGCCCATGGATCACCACCGCGCCGCCTGCAGCCGCGCGCTGGAGCCGCATCTGGATCGTTCGGCCGATGCGATCGGCTATTTCAAGCATGACGACGACGATGCCGTGGCGGTCGATTTCATCGCAACGGCCCGCCGCGACAGGCGCGTGGTGCGGCCCCTGTTCAACCGCGACGGCCGCGCCTCGTGCGACTACATGAAGGGCATCATCCTGAAGGCCACCGAAACGGGGCTGGAGGTGCTGGCGCGGCACGTCTATTCGACAGGCGTGGCGCTGGTCACCTGGGTTCGGCCTGATGACGGCGCCTCGGCCATTGATTTCGAACATTGGCGCATGGGGCACCACATGAACGGGCTTGCCCTGCACGACCGGGCGATGTTCGTGCGCGTGGTTCATCACGACAACGATTCCGGCGGGCTGGGGCCCAATTACCCCTGGGCCGATCCGCCCCGCGATCCGGCGGCGCTGCTGCGCCGGCGGTTTCACATCGACCTTGCGGCGCTTGAGGCGGCCGCCCGGGCCGCCGCGCTGCCCGGTGCGGACCGGCCGCGCTGGGGGCGCTGAAGGGCTTGGGCCGCGTTGACAGCGCCCCTGCATGCGCCTATACGCCCTTCACCCGGCGCGAAAGCGCGCGGGGACCAGAACATCTCTGATGGTCACGATCCGGGCCGACCTTGCCCCGATCCTCTGGAAATACACCCGTCCAACCCCGGCCAGGGGGCGGATGGGTTTGGCGTTTCGCGATGGGCGCGAGGCGCTGCCGAGAAGTGGCGCGCCAAGGCCCGGGCGCGAGTATCGCAAAAGCAGGACGGGGAACCGAATGCCGACGATCCAACAGCTGATCCGCCATCCGCGGCAGCCCAAGGTGCAGCGATCCAAGTCGCAGCACCTGCAAGGAAACCCACAGAAGCGCGGCGTCTGCACGCGCGTCTATACCACCACCCCGAAAAAGCCGAACTCGGCCATGCGGAAGGTCGCCAAGGTGCGCCTGACCAATGGCTTCGAGGTCATCAGCTATATTCCGGGTGAAAAGCACAACCTTCAGGAACACAGCGTGGTGCTGATCCGCGGCGGCCGGGTGAAAGACCTTCCGGGTGTGCGCTATCACATCCTGCGCGGTGTCCTGGATACGCAGGGCGTCAAAGATCGTCGTCAGCGTCGTTCGAAATACGGCGCCAAGCGTCCGAAGTGAGGTTCTGAGAAATGTCCCGTCGTCACGCCGCTGAAAAGCGCGAAGTCCTGCCCGACGCCAAATATGGCGATCGCGTGCTGACCAAGTTCATGAACAACCTGATGGTTGACGGCAAGAAATCCATTGCCGAAACCATCGTCTACAACGCGCTCGACCGTGTTCAGGGCCGCCTCAAGCGCGAGCCGATCGAGGTCTTCCACGAAGCGATGGACAACGTGAAGCCGTCCGTCGAGGTGCGTTCCCGCCGGGTCGGCGGCGCCACCTATCAGGTGCCGGTCGAGGTTCGTCCGATCCGCCGCGAGGCGCTGGCCATCCGCTGGCTGATCGACGCCGCCAAGAAGCGCAACGAGAACACCATGGAAGAGCGTCTGGCCGGCGAGCTGGCCGATGCGGTCAACAATCGCGGCACCGCGGTGAAGAAGCGCGAAGATACCCACAAGATGGCCGACGCCAACAAGGCGTTCAGCCACTATCGCTGGTAAGGAAAGCCCATGGCACGCGAATACCCGCTGCAGCGCTATCGCAACTTCGGGATCATGGCCCACATCGACGCGGGCAAGACCACGACGACCGAACGCATCCTGTTCTATACCGGCAAGTCGCACAAGATCGGCGAGGTCCATGACGGCGCCGCGACGATGGACTGGATGGAGCAGGAGGCCGAGCGCGGCATCACCATCACCTCGGCCGCGACCACGACCTTCTGGCAGCGTCACATCGACAACCAGTATGACGAGGATGTCCAGAAGCGTCACCGCTTCAACATCATCGACACCCCCGGCCACGTCGATTTCACCATCGAGGTCGAACGCTCCCTGGCCGTTCTGGACGGCGCGATCTGCCTGCTGGACGCCAATGCCGGCGTCGAGCCGCAGACCGAGACCGTCTGGCGCCAGGCCGACCGCTACAAGGTTCCGCGGATCGTGTTCGTCAACAAGATGGACAAGATCGGCGCCGACTATTTCAAGTGCGTCGAGATGATCAAATCCCGCACTGGCGGCACCCCGTGCCCGATCGTTCTGCCGATCGGCGCCGAGGACAAGCTGGAAGGGATCATCGACCTGGTCACGATGGAAGAGTGGACCTGGAAGGGCGAGGATCTGGGCGCCTCCTGGACCCGTCAGCCGATCCGTGACGAGCTGAAGGATCTGGCCGACGAATGGCGCGCCAAGATGATCGAGCTGGCCGTCGACATGGACGATGCCGCGATGGAGGCCTATCTCGAAGGCAACGAGCCTGACGAGGACACCCTGCGCGCGCTGCTGCGCAAGGGCACGCTCTCCATGTCGTTCTTCCCGGTGCTGGCCGGTTCGTCCTTCAAGAACAAGGGCGTGCAGCCGCTGCTGAACGCGGTTATCGACTATCTGCCCGCGCCGACCGACGTGCCGACCCTGATGGGCTTCTCGCCCGATGACGAGACCGAAGAGCGCAACATCCCCCGCGAGGCTGATGACGCGGCGCCCTTCTCGGCGCTGGCGTTCAAGATCATGAACGACTCCTTCGTCGGCTCGCTGACCTTCACGCGCATCTATTCCGGCTCGCTCAAGAAGGGCGACCAGATGATGAACTCGACCAAGGGCAAGCGCGAGCGCGTCGGCCGGATGATGGTCATGCATGCCATCAACCGCGAAGAGATCGACGAGGCCTTTGCGGGCGACATCATCGCGCTGGCGGGCCTGAAGGAAACCACCACGGGCGACACGCTGTGCGATCCGTCCAAGCCGGTGGTTCTGGAAACCATGACCTTCCCCGAGCCGGTGATCGAGATCGCCGTCGAGCCGAAGTCGAAGGCTGACCAGGAAAAGATGGGCCTCGCCCTTCAGCGCCTGGCCGCCGAGGACCCGTCCTTCCGTGTGGAAACCGATATCGAGTCGGGCCAGACGATCATGAAGGGCATGGGCGAACTTCATCTCGACATCCTCGTCGACCGCATGCGGCGCGAGTTCAAGGTCGAGGCGAATATCGGCGCCCCGCAGGTGGCCTATCGCGAGACGATCAGCCAGCCGGCCGAGATCGACTATACCCACAAGAAGCAGACCGGCGGCACGGGCCAGTTCGCCCGCGTCAAGCTGCAGATCGATCCGACCGAGCCGGGCGAGGGCTACTCGTTCGAATCCAAGATCGTCGGCGGCTCGGTGCCCAAGGAATATATTCCGGGCGTCGAGAAGGGCATCAAGTCCGTCATGGACTCTGGCCCGCTGGCAGGCTTCCCGGTGATCGACTTCAAGGTCGCGCTGATCGACGGCGCCTTCCATGACGTTGACTCCTCGGTTCTTGCCTTCGAGATCGCGGCCCGCGCCGCGATGCGCGACGGGCTGAAGAAGGCCGGCGCCAAGCTGCTCGAGCCGATCATGAAGGTCGAGGTGGTCACGCCCGAGGAATATACCGGTTCGATCATCGGCGATCTGACCTCCCGTCGCGGCATGGTCCGCGGGCAGGACAGCCGGGGCAACGCCAACGTCATCGACGCGATGGTGCCGCTGGCCAACATGTTCGGCTATATCAACAACCTGCGTTCGATGTCTTCGGGCCGCGCGGTGTTCACGATGCAGTTCGACCACTACGAGGCCGTGCCGCAGAACATCTCGGACGAGATCCAGAAGAAATACGCCTGATGCGCCGGGGCGGGGAAACCCGCCCGGCCTTCACCTGACATTTGGAAGGAGCTTTGCGATGGCAAAGGCAAAATTCGAACGGACGAAACCGCACGTCAACATCGGGACGATCGGTCACGTCGACCACGGCAAGACGACTCTGACGGCTGCGATCACCAAGTATTTTGGCGAGTTCAAGGCCTATGATCAGATCGACGGCGCGCCCGAAGAGCGTGCGCGCGGGATCACGATCTCGACCGCGCATGTGGAATACGAATCGGACGCGCGCCACTATGCGCATGTCGATTGCCCCGGCCATGCCGACTATGTGAAGAACATGATCACCGGCGCCGCGCAGATGGACGGCGCGATCCTGGTCGTGAACGCCGCCGACGGCCCGATGCCGCAGACGCGCGAGCATATCCTGCTCGGCCGTCAGGTCGGCATCCCCTACATGGTCGTCTACCTCAACAAGGTCGACCAGGTGGATGACGAGGAGCTGCTGGAACTGGTCGAGATGGAGGTGCGCGAGCTTCTGTCCTCCTACGACTATCCCGGTGACGACATCCCGATCGTCAAGGGCTCGGCCCTGGCGGCGATGGAAGGCCGCGACAAGGAGATCGGCGAGGACTCGATCCGCGCGCTGATCAAGGCCGTCGACGAATACATCCCGACGCCCGAGCGCGCCGTGGACCAGCCCTTCCTGATGCCGATCGAGGACGTGTTCTCGATCTCGGGCCGCGGCACCGTGGTGACGGGCCGGGTCGAGCGGGGCGCGGTGAACGTGGGCGACGAACTGGAAATCGTCGGCATCCGCGACACCCGCAAGACGACCTGCACGGGCGTCGAGATGTTCCGCAAGCTGCTGGATCGGGGCGAGGCGGGCGACAACATCGGCGCGCTGCTGCGCGGCATCGACCGTGAGGGGGTGGAGCGCGGGCAGGTGCTGTGCAAGCCCGGCTCGGTCAAGCCGCACACGACCTTCGAGGCCGAGGCCTACATCCTGACCAAGGAAGAGGGCGGCCGCCACACGCCGTTCTTCGCGAACTATCGCCCGCAGTTCTACTTCCGCACGACGGACGTGACCGGGACGGTGAAGCTGCCCGAGGGCACCGAGATGGTGATGCCGGGCGACAACCTGAAGTTCGAGGTCGAGCTGATCGCCCCGATCGCGATGGAAGAAAAGCTGCGCTTCGCCATCCGCGAAGGCGGCCGCACCGTCGGCGCAGGGGTTGTGTCCAAGATCCTGAAGTGAGGCAGGGGCCGAAAGGCCCCGCCCGGTTCACGAAGATCAGTGGCCCCGCGAGAGCGGGGCCTTTTTCTTGGGCTCAGCTTGACGGCGCCTTGGCCAATGCCCGGCCCCGGCGCCGCGCGGGGCGGGCTGGGGCGATGAGCCGATCATTCGAGATCGTCCTGACAAAGGATGATGTTGTGGCCTCCCGGTGCCTTTAGCTCATCCGGGGCCCGCGGCGGCGTCGCGCTGCCGTTGCTGCGGCCTGCATGCTGTTGGCTCGGGTTCCCTTCTTCATGGCGACGGGTGTTTCGTTTCCCATGACGCTCATGGCTGCTGTTTTCTCCGATGCCACAAAATGGCTTTGTGTCCTGGGCATCGGCCTTGTATCAGGCCGGCGGGCCGCGGGCGGCATGCGGTCGCGCGCTTCCCCATCCTTGCCCGTCGCCCTGTTGACTGAGACTGGACCGGCCTTCGGGCACGCATGCCCGACCATGTGCCACAACCGCTGGGCAGAGACCGTGGCGCCGCGCGCAACCGCCGCATGCTGGTGTTTATTATAACGCCCAGACTGTTCGCGGTGATAACCGCTGCACCCGCCGCCGCCCGCAGCGGCCGAAGATTTCTGACCGATGGCCCGCAGCCATGTCGGTGCCGGCACCGCCCCGCCTGACGGCTGCGCGCCGCGGATCAAAAAGGGCAGGATGGCAGCTGACGCCCGCTGCCCGCCACAAGCCCATTGCCGCCGCCTTGCCGGGCTCGGCAGCGCCTGCCGAAGCCGCTCGAGGCGCAAACGTCTCGTGTCGCCTGGATCGGCGGCGCCCCCGCCAGGCCCGGTGCCGCCTGCAACCGGGATGCCCGCTGTTCCCCCGACGCTCATTCGCGCGCCAGGGCCACCACCGGATCGAGTTCGGCGGCCGAGCGGGCCGGCAGATAGCCGAAGGCGACGCCGATCAGCGTCGAGGACAGGAATGCCACCGCAATCGACAGCATCGAGAAACTGAGCCTGATGCTCTCGGACAGCCAGCCGATCAGCGCCCCGCCGCTCAGCGCCAGTGCCACGCCAAGGATGCCCCCTACAAGGCAGACCAGCACCGCCTCGATCAGGAACTGGGCCACGATGTCCGATCGCCGGGCGCCGATGGCGATGCGAACGCCGATTTCACGGGTGCGCTCGGTCACCGACACCAGCATGATGTTCATCACCCCGATCCCGCCCACCACCAGCGAAATCACCGCGATCGCCGCGACCAGCAGCGTCAGCGTCCGCGCCGTCGAGGTGATGGTGGAACGGATCGTGTCGCTGTTTTGCAAGAAGAAATCCTGCGTGCCGTGACGCTCCAGCAGCAGCGCGTTGATGCGGTTCTGCGCCTCGGTCATGTCATGGCCGTCCTCGACCTGCACGGTGATGCTGTCGAGGTTCCGCTGGCCCGAGACGCGCGTCATCACCGTGGTATAGGGCAGCCAGACATTCAGCGCGCTCGGCCCGAAGCTGGCGCCCGAGGAGCGCACCACGCCGATGATGCGCACCGGCACATGGCCCAGCAGCAGCGTCTGCCCCAGCGGATCGGCACCGGCGCCGAAAAAGCTGTTGCGCGTGTCCTCGTCGATCACCGCGACCTGGTTGCGTTCGGACAGGTCGGCGGCATCGAACTGGCTGCCGGTCACGGTGACATAGGAGCGCAGGGCGAAATAGTCGTTGGTCACGCCGCTGATCTGCACGCTCGCCTCATTCCCGCCAGCCTGGCCCGTGGCGCTGGCCGACACGGCCGGGGAAACGCCCTTGGCGTAATCCTGTTGCGCCAGGGCGCGGGCGTCCGAGGGGACCAGGGTCTTGATCCGGTTCGCATCGCGCGCGCCAAAGCCCTGCCCGGCGCGGATGGTGATCGTGTTGGTGCCCAGCGACGAGATGTTCTGCAGCACCTTTTCCTGCGTGCCGGCCCCCAGCGCCACCACCAGAACGACAGAGGCGATGCCGATGATGATCCCAAGCATGGTCAGGAAGCTGCGCATCCGGTGCGCATTCAGGGCAATCATCGCCATCTGCAACGCCTCGCCCAGGCGGGTCAGGGCACTGCCGGTCGCGGCCCGCCGCGCATCGGGCAGCGCAAGGGCGATCCCGGCCCCGGCACCCGTCGCCATGCGGTCGTTCCTGCGGTCTGCGACGATCCGGCCGTCGCTGATCTCGATCACGCGATGGGCATGGGCAGCGACCTTGGGGTCATGGGTCACCATGATGATCGTGTGCCCTTGGGCGTTCAGCTGCTCCAGCAGGGCGATCAGCTCGGCGCTGCTGGCGGTGTCCAGCGCGCCGGTTGGCTCGTCCGCGAGGATCACCTCGCCCCCGTTCATCAGGGCGCGCGCGACCGAGACGCGCTGCTGCTGGCCGCCGGACAGCTCGGACGGGCGGTGATCAACCCGGCTGCCCAGGCCCAGCCTGTCAAGCAGCTGGCGCGCTCGGGTGCGGCGCGGGCCTGCCGCTTCGCCTGCATAGATCGCGGGCACCTCGACATTGCCGATGGCATCCAGATCGCCCAGCAGCTGATAGCGCTGGAAGATGAAGCCGAAATGCTCGCGCCGCAGTTCGGCCAGCCGGTCGGGCCCAAGGCGGCTCACATCCTGTCCGTCAAAGCGGTAGAGCCCCGAACTCGGCCGATCGAGGCAGCCCAGGATGTTCATCAGCGTCGATTTGCCCGAGCCCGAGGCGCCGATGATGGCCACGAATTCGCCCGCATGGATGTCAAGATCGACGCCGTGCAGGACGGTCGTGACCTGATCGCCCGCGGCAAAGCTGCGCGTGATGTTGCGCGCTGCGATGAGCGGATGGGGGGAAGGGGCGGCCATCGGCGGGATCAGAACATCGCGGGCCGGCCGCGGCGGCCCTGCGCGGGGGCGGCGGCCGCCACGGCGGCGCCGACGATCACACTATCGCCTTCGGCAAGGCCTGCGGTGATCTCGGCCGTCACCTTGTCGTTCAGCCCGACGGTGACGGGCTGGCGGGTGCGGGCCTGCGTGGCCGCGTCCCAGGTTTCGACATAGCTGCCCTCGGCATCCGTCCGAACGGCGGCGGCCGGGACGGTCACGACATTGCTTGCCTGCGCCAGCTGGATCGAAACCTCGGCATTCATCCCGATGCGCAGTCGCCCTCCAGGGTTGGCGACCTGCAGCAGGCCGTTGTAATAGACGGCCTTGTCGGACGAGATGGTGTCGCTGTCGGCGATTTCGGTGGGGGCGGGTTCGATTTCCGCGACCCTTGCCTCGAACACCTCATCGGGGGCACCCAGCGTGGTGAAGCTGGCCGTCTGGCCGGGATGGACGGCCATCACGTCGGCCTCGGAAATCTCGACCTTGACGAGCATGGTGGACAGGTCGGCGATCTTGACGATGGTGGGGGCCGACTGCGCCGCATTCACCGTCTGGCCCTGCTTGACGACCACCGCCACGACGGTGCCATCCATGGGCGCGGTGATGCGGGTGCGCTCAAGTTCGGTCCGGGCGTTGGCCATGCTGACCTCGGCGCTGGCTTTCTGTGCCTTCAGCGCCTCGATATCTGCCTTGCCGACGGCCACGTCGGCCTGCGCGCTTTCGACCGTGCCGCGGGCCGAGATATTGCTTTTTCCCAATGCCTGCTGGCGGTCCAGGATCAGCTCGTCACGGACAAGGGCGGCTTCCTTGGCGGAAATCTGCGCGTTGATCTGGGCCAGAGCGGCCTCGGCCTGAAGGACGGTGTTCTGCTGGTTCTGGCTTTCGATCTGTGCGATCAGATCGCCCGCCTTGACGTTATCGCCCAGCTTGACGGCAAGCGTCTGGATCTGTCCCGAGGCCCGCGCGCCCACGCTGACCAGTTCGCGCGCCTCGAGCATCCCCGATGCGAGGACCGTCTGCGTCACGGTGCCGATCCTTGCCTGCGCCAGAACCGGCGGGGCGACGGCTTCGCTGCGCGAGGTCCACCACCACAGCGCCCCGGCAAGCGCGATGAGAATGGCAACGATGGCAATCCGTTTCATCGGGAATCCAGGCTGAGGAAAAAGAGGTGCCGCGCAGGCGGCGCCCCGATGACAGGCGCAATGGGTCCAGCGGGCTTGAGAGCAGCCCGCCATCGCCGATGATTCTTAGCGTATTGCGGTTCACCAGGGCCAGATGCCGGTTTGCCGCATGCTGTTCCTCGTCCCTCGGCGGGGGCTAGGGCCGGCCGCGCGCGGCCTGTTCGAGGCGCCGCCGGGCGCCGCCCCCGGCCAGCGGGAACGGGCAGGGCGCCCGGCTGCCCTGTCCGCCTGCGGCTTTGCAGAGGGCGCCTTGGCGGGCAGGGCCGTCTGATAGGCCTGAGACGGATGGCCCGTAAGCCGGCTTTTGCCCAGCGGTTGTGCCCGCATGCGGTGCGTGTGGGCGGCGTCATGGCCTTTGGCCTTGCCAAGGCGGGCGTGCCGCTGCCGGCCAAGGCAGCCGCCTTGCGAAAGCGTTGCAGGCGTCATCGGCTGGCCGGATCGGCGGATCGCCGCGGCGAATGCCATGCGTCGCCGGCTGCTGCCGCAAGTCATCGCGCTGGCGCCCCATCCGCATGGCCGCTGCCCCCCGCCCCTGTCGGCCGAGGCAAAGCGACGAGGCGGCGGCAGGACAAAGCCCCGCAGAGCAGCAGGGGGCGGACGGCGGAGCGGAGAGGGCAGGGCAGCCAGCCCCGGAACAGGCGCAGCAAGCGCGGCCTGATCCCTGTTTCCTGCGAGGGCGCTGCGACACACCCGCCGCGCAGCTTGCCGCGCCCTTGCGTGGAATGAAAAAGGACCGCCGAAGGGGCGGTCCTTGGCATTTGGCCGATCCGCGGTCAGGCGGCGCGGGCGGTCAGCACCGCCTCGACCTTCTTCTGCGCGCCGCCCGCGTCGATGCCGCTGACGGCGGCAACCTCGCGCGTCAGGCGGTCGAGCGCGGCCTCATAGAGCTGCCGTTCGGAATAGGACTGCTCGCGCTGATCGTCGCTGCGGTGCAGATCGCGCACCACCTCGGCAATCGACAGCAGATCGCCCGAGTTGATCTTCTGTTCGTATTCCTGCGCCCGGCGCGACCACATCGCGCGCTTGACGCGCGCCTTGCCCTTGAGCGTTTCCATCGCCTTGTCCACCAGGTCGGGCGAGGCAAGCGAACGCATCCCGATTTCCGCGGCGCGTGCGGTCGGAACGCGCAGGGTCATCTTGTCCTTCTCGAACGAGATCACGAACATCTCGAGCGTCAGGCCGGCGACCTGCTGTTCCTCGATCGAGACGATGCGGCCGACCCCGTGGGCCGGATAGACCACGAAATCGTCAGGGCGAAACTCGTTCTTCTTGGTCTTGGACATCATTCTTCCTTCCAGGCGGTGCCGTGCGGGGCACAGGAACCCAAGGGCAGGATACCGTCCTGTCAAGGGCTCCACGATGATCTGTGGTGGCCGGTCCCGAAACCGGCGACCATTGCCCCAAGGGGCAGGGCCATCAGGCGGGCGACACGGCAATATGAAAATCTTGTATCACGAATCACCCTTGATGACAAAGGGGATTCAACTTGCGCCTGTAGGCTGTCACCCGACGGCCCCGGCGCGGGGGCCCCGCACCGGGCAATCAGTCGCACTGCGCCCGATCAGTCGCCTTCGCCGGGATTGGGCGAGAAATATTTTTCCAGCTTGCCGGGCAGGCCGTCCATCGCCTGATAGCCGGGCAATGGCTCCTTCTTGCGGGTGATGACCGGCCATTGATCGGCATATTTGCGATTGAACGCGACCCAGGATTCCATCGCCGGCTCGGTATCGGGGCGGATCGCATCAGCCGGGCATTCAGGCTCGCATACGCCGCAATCGATGCATTCGTCGGGATGAATGACCAGCGTGTTCTCGCCCTCGTAGAAGCAATCCACCGGGCAGACCTCTACGCAATCTGTATATTTGCACATGATGCAGTTGTCGGTCACGACATAGGTCATTGGGACATTCCTCGGGCGAAAGCCTGTTTCACCTAGCCCTTCGGGCTGCCCGGTTCAAGTTGCGCCGCCCCTTCGTGCCGCAGCATCAAGACGGCAGCCGCCCCGCACCTGCCGCCTTGCTGCGCCGCCCCGCCCTGCGGCGGCAGCCCTGCAAAAATCCGGCTGCCCGCGTCTGGCGGCAACCCGGCCATCCCGCCTCTGCCCCGGGGCAGAAGCGCCGGAGAGCGCAGTGCCGTTGCGCCGCGGGCGGTCGTTTTGCCACAGATCCATCGGATGTCGGGCAAGTGGCTGGCGCGGGTCCAGGATGATGCGGCGGCCCCGCCACCCGCAGCGGGGCGGCCAAGGGCAAGGCGGCGGCGCCGCTCGGGCGCGCCGCCCGCAGGGATCTCAGCGGATGGCGGCCAGCACCCTGGCCCAGCTGCGCGCGCCCTTGGCAAAGCTTTCGACGTTGTATTTCTCGTTCGGCGAATGGATGCGGTCATCATCCCGGCCAAAGCCGATCAGCATGACATCCATGCCCAGGATACGCTGAAAATCACCGCCGACGGGGATCGAACCGCCCGCCCCGATATAGGCCGCCTCGCGTCCCCATTCCTCGGTCAGGGCTGCGCGCGCGGCGGCAAAGGCGGGGTCGGTGATGTCCATGCGGCTGGCCGGCGCGCTGCCATGAGGGTGGAACTCGACCGTGCAATCCGCAGGGACATGGGCGCGCACATGGGCCTGCAGGGCCGCGCGAATCGCCTCGGGGTCCTGGGTGCCGACGAGGCGGCAGGACACCTTGGCCCGCGCTTCGGCCGGAAGCACGGTCTTGAACCCGTCGCCCGCATAGCCCCCGGCGATGCCGTTGATCTCAAAGGTGGGGCGGTTCCATACCATTTCCAGCCCGGTGCGGCCGCGTTCGCCGATCGGCTGGCTCAGCCCCACGCGCGAGAGGTATTCCGCGGCGTCAAAGCCCAGATCGTCCCAGTCGGCGCGCAGCTGGTTCGTCAGCTCGTCCACGCCATCGTAAAAGCCGGGCAGCGTCACCCGCCCGCTGTCGTCCTTGATGCCGGCCAGCGCGTTCACCAGCACCTGGATCGGGTTCGCCGCAAGGCCGCCGAAATTGCCCGAATGCAGGTCGCGGTCGGCGGCGCGCACGACGATCTCCTCGCCCATCAGGCCGCGCAGCTGGGTGGTGATCGCGGGCCGGCCGTCGGCATACATGCCCGTGTCGCAGATCAGCGCCAGGCTGGCGCGCAGCTCGTCCGCATGGGCGGCCAAGAACGGCGCCAGCGAGGGCGAGCCGCACTCCTCCTCGCCCTCGAACAGCAAGGTCAGCCCGGCCGGCACGCTGCCATGCACCGCCTTCCAGGCCCGGCATGCCTCGACAAAGGTCATCAGCTGCCCCTTGTCGTCCGAGGCGCCGCGGCCGCGGATCACCGCGCCGGCCGCGCGGTCCTCGACACGGGCGTCGAAGGGATCATGGTCCCACAGCTCCACCGGGTCCACCGGCTGGACATCGTAATGGCCATAGAACAGCAGCGAACGCCCTCCGCCCGGCGCGGAACGGGCCAGCACCACCGGATGGCCGGCCGTCTCGCGCAAGGCGGCCTCGAACCCGAGGGCGGCGAGTTCGCCGCGCAGCCATTCCGCGGCCCGGCGCACATCCGCCGCATAGGCCGGATCGGTCGAGACCGAAGGGATACGAACGAAGTCGATCAGCCGGTCCAGCGCCGCCGGAAGTCCTGCGTCAAGCGCCCCGAGCACCTCGCCCAGCCTGTCATCGGTTTCCATCGCCCCATCCTTTTCCGATTGGATCCATCAACTTCCCGCGGTGTCCTTTTGTCGCATCACGGGATTTTTGCCATGTCATTCTGCGGCGTTGGTCGTTATCAGGAAGCTGCCGCGGCCGGGACGATGGTCCCGACAGGCCCGCGACGCAAGCCCAGCCCGTTACGCGAGGGAGCCAGCGATGGACTATGATGCAGCACTTGACCAGGCGATCCAGCGCCTGCATGACGAAGGCCGCTATCGTGTGTTCATTGATCTGGAACGGCGCAAGGGCGCCTATCCCAAGGCGATCTGGAACCGCCCCGACGGGGGCGAACAGGAAATCACCATCTGGTGCGGCAATGATTACCTGGGCATGGGCCAGCATCCCGTCGTGCTGGCGGCGATGCACCAGGCGCTGGACGCCACGGGCGCGGGCTCGGGCGGAACGCGCAACATCTCGGGCACGACCGTCTATCACAAGCGGCTGGAAGGCGAACTGGCCGACCTGCACGGGAAAGAGGCCGCGCTGGTCTTTTCCTCGGCCTACATCGCCAATGATGCGACGCTGTCCACGCTGCGCAAGCTGTTCCCCGGCCTCATCATCTATTCGGACGAACTGAACCACGCCTCGATGATCGAGGGCATCCGCCGCGAGGCCGGGGCCAAGCGCATCTTCCGCCACAATGACCTGGCCCATCTGCGCGAGCTGCTGGCCGCCGACGATCCTGCCGCGCCCAAGCTGATCGCCTTTGAATCCATCTATTCGATGGATGGCGATTTCGGCCCCATCGCCGAGATCTGCGACCTGGCGGCGGAATTCGGGGCGCTGACCTATCTGGACGAGGTTCACGCCGTCGGCATGTATGGCCGCCGCGGCGGCGGCGTGGCCGAGCGCGACGGGCTGATGGACCGCATCGACATCTTCAACGGCACGCTGGGCAAGGCCTTCGGCGTGTTCGGCGGCTATATCGCGGCCAGCGCGCGGATGTGCGACGCGATCCGCAGCTATGCGCCGGGCTTCATCTTCACCACCTCGATCCCCCCGGCCGTGGCTGCGGGGGCGGCGGCCTCGATCGCCTTTCTCAAGACCCCTGGCGGGCAGGTGCTGCGCGATGCCCAGCAGCTGCACGCGCGCATCCTCAAGATGCGGCTGAAGGGTCTGGGCATGCCCATCGACGACCGCGGCAGCCATATCGTCCCGGTCCATGTCGGCAACCCCGTCCACTGCAAGGCGCTGTCGGACATGCTGCTGGCCGATTACGGCATCTATGTGCAGCCGATCAACTTTCCCACCGTCCCGCGCGGCACGGAACGGCTGCGCTTCACGCCCTCGCCGGTCCATGACGCGCGGCAGATCGACCATCTGGTGCGGGCCATGGATGCGCTCTGGTCACGCTGCGCGCTGAATCGCGCGCACAACGTGGCGTGACGCAACTCTGCGGTGTATAACATCGCAGGGCAGTGATAATCTGCCGATAACCAAATAATGCCGGATTCGTCTGCGGGCGGCGGATCGGCGATGCGAGGCGAGGCAGGCAGGGATGATCGGGGTGCGGGCGTCGGCGATCGCGGACGGTTCCATGCAGGATGTCGGCGCGGCTGGGGCAGCGCCGGGCTTCGACGATTTCGAGATGCGCCTGGGCGACATCATGCGCGGCGAACGGGCCACGCTGGGCAAGTCGCTGCTGGATGTCCAGCGCGAGCTGCGGATCCGCGCCTCCTATGTCGCCGCGATCGAGAATTGCGACATCTCGGCCTTTGACGCGCCCAGCTTCATCTCGGGCTATGTCCGTTCCTATGCGCGTTATCTGGGGATGGATCAGGACTGGGTGTTCCGCCGGTTCTGCGCCGAATCCGGCTTTCAGCCGATCCACGGCATGGCCCCGGCAGCCGCCGGGCCCAAGCCGACCCGGCGCCCGTCTGATCCGGCAGAGGCGCTGGCCAACCCCAAGGCGCTGTTCATCCCGCAGCGCGAAAGCTTCTGGTCCTCGGTCGAGCCGGGGGCGGTCGGCTCGCTGCTGGTGCTGGTCGCGCTGGTCTTCGGGCTGGGCTATGCGGGCTGGTCGGTGCTTCAGCAGGTGCAGAAGGTGAACCTGACGCCCTCGGACCAGGCCCCGGCAGTCATTGCCGCGCTCGATCCCGTGCAGAATGTCGGCGTAGCGGATCAGGCCGAGACGGGCGCTGCAGACCTGCCCCAGCCCGAGGCGCTCGACCGGGTCTATCGCCCGCAGGCGCTGGACGTGCCGGTGCTGACCCCGCGCGACACGCCGATCGCGGCCATCGACCCGGGCCTGCCCGCCGAAGGGACCGAGCCTGTCCGGCAGGCCGAGGCGGCGCCGCAGGGGGCCGCTGCCCGCCAGCTGGCAATGCAGGTCGGCCCGCAACTGTCCGGCCAGATTGCCGGCCAGCCGCCCGGCGCGGGCGAGCCGCAGCCGGTGCGCACCCTTGCGCCCGATGCGCCGCGCATCGAGATCCTTGCGGCGCGGGCAGCCTGGGTAAGGGTGCGGGCCGCAGACGGAACGGTGCTGCTGGAAAAGACAATGGATGCGGGCGAGCGTTTCGCGCTGCCCTCCACCGAACAGCCGCCCACGCTGCGCACGGGCAATTCGGGCGCGATCTATTTCGCGCTGGACGGCCAGACCTATGGACCGGCCGCACCAGGCGCGCAGGTGGTCAAGAATGTCGAATTGTCGCCTGTTACCCTGCCCAGCCGCTTTGCACTGGCCAATCCGGCAGCCGATCCCGAACTGGCGCGGATGGTCGCGCTTGGCGGGCTGGTCGCCCCCCCCGTGCAGGACTGATCGGATAAGGGCGGCGGTTGCCTCCGCGGGACGGGAAGCCTATCTGTCGCGGGTCAGCGAAAGGCCGCGCCCATGACCCATAATCCCATCCGCCCGTGGCGAAACATCGACCGCCGGCCCAGCCGCAGGATCATGGTCGGGAAGGTTCCCGTCGGGGGGGATGCGCCGATCAGCGTCCAGACGATGACCAATACCGACACCAGCGATGTGCGCGCCACGCTTGCCCAGGTGATCGCGGCCGCCGAGGCGGGGGCCGATATCGTGCGCGTATCCACCCCGGACGAGGCATCGACCGCCGCCTTGCGCGAGATCTGCCGCGAAAGCCCGGTGCCCATCGTTGCCGACATCCATTTCCACTACCGCCGGGCCATCGAGGCGGCGGAGGCGGGCGCCGCCTGCCTGCGCATCAACCCCGGCAATATCGGCGATGCCCGCCGGGTTCGCGAGGTGGTGCAGGCCGCGCGCGATCATGGCTGTTCCATCCGCATCGGCGTGAACGCCGGATCACTGGAACGGCATCTGCTTGAAAAATACGGCGAGCCATGCCCGGACGCGATGGTTGAATCCGGGTTGGATCATATCAAGCTGTTGCAGGACAACGACTTTCACGAGTTCAAGATCAGCGTCAAGGCATCCGACGTGTTCCTGGCCGCCGCCGCCTATCAGCAACTGGCCGAGGCGACCGATGCCCCCATCCATCTTGGCATCACCGAGGCGGGGGGGCTGCGCGGCGGAACGGTCAAGTCCGCGATCGGGATGGGGAACCTGCTGTGGATGGGCATCGGCGACACGATCCGCGTTTCGCTGTCCGCCGATCCGGTCGAGGAGGTCAAGGTCGGCTACGAGATTCTCAAGTCGCTGGGCCTGCGTACCCGCGGTGTGCAGATCATCAGCTGCCCCAGCTGCGCACGGCAGGGCTTTGACGTGATCCGCACCGTTGAAATACTGGAAAAGCGGCTGGAGCACATCAAGACGCCGATGAGCCTGTCGATCATCGGCTGCGTCGTGAACGGCCCCGGCGAGGCGCTGATGACCGATCTGGGCTTCACCGGCGGCGGGGCGGGCAGCGGCATGATCTATGTGGCCGGCCGCCAGAGCCACAAGATGACCAACGACCAGATGATCGACCATATCGTCGAACTGGTCGAGAAGCGCGCCGAGGAGGTGCAGAAGGCCGGCATGCCTGACCCGGCAAAGCCGGCGGCGACTGAGACGGCCGGGACGCTGCACAGGGCCCCTGCCGCCAGCTGACCGGGCGGGCTGACGGCCTCCCCCAGGTCTTTCGCCCGCATGGCAGGACGGGCTGCGACGGCCGGCGACGACTCTTCAAACCTGCTGCCGCAGGACAGTGACGCGGCCGGCACGACAGGGCGGGGAACGGCTTCCCACCGTCCGCCCGGTCGCAGTCAGTGCCTCGGTTTTCGGAATAAGACAGGCAGACGTGTTTCCAAGCGCCAGCCGCCTGCACGCGGGGCCGGTGCACGGCCGGGAAAGACGGGAAATCGGTTTCTGCAGGGCAACCCTGCGCGCCCGGAGACGTGTTCCGCAAGGACAGCGACGCCCGTCGCAGCTGGCCCACGCACCTTCGGCCGCTCGGCTTCTTGAAAGAAAGGGGGCTGTCTGCCCCCTCTGGCGCGTGCCGCGCCATTCACCCCCGAGGATATTTCGGGCCGCCTGAGGACCGCACGCCCTCACCTACGCGGGTGAGGGCGGCCTTCGGTCGGCGCGGCCATCGGCGTCCCCGCCTGTTCCGCCCGGCTTGTCTAGCATCGGCTGATTAAGGAACCGTTACCCGTCTTCGGGCGGCCGGAAATATCCCACGGGGGTCCGGGGGTGTGAAACCCCCGGTCCGGCCGCTCAGCCCTGCGCGCCCTTGCGGATCTGCTCGATTGCCGCAGTCATCCCGGTCGAGGGAATGCCGCGCAGCAGTTCGGGACCGATCACGAAGGTCGGGGTGCCCATGATCTGCATCTTTTCGGCCAGCTGGCGATTGGCGCGGATCTCGGCCGTCACCGCCTCGCTGTTCATGTGGCGGGTGATGGCCTGCGCGTCCAATCCCTGTTCGGCTGCCAGCGCGCCCAGCGACTCCATCGTCACCTCGCCCCGCATTGCATACAGCTTGTCATGGGCGGCCTTGTAGGCATCGGCACCCGCCGTCTGCTTGACCGCGATGGCATAGCGCGAGGCCAGTTCGCTCTCGCGGCCGAGGATCGGGAATTCCTTCAGGATCAGGCGGATATTGCCGTCCTTTGCCACGACCTCGTCCACCTCGGAGGCGACCTTGCGGCAATAGCCGCAACGATAGTCGATGAACTCGACCATCGTCAGGTCGCCTTTGGGGTTGCCGCCGACCCATGACCGGCCGTCATCCATGATCTCGGCCCTGTTCGCCGCCACCAGCGCCTTGTCGTTCTTGCTCTCGTCGGCAAGGCGCTGCGCCTCCATCTGGTTGACGGCCTCGACCAGCACCTGGGGGTTGGACATGATGTAATCGCGCACGGCCTCGCCGAAGGCAGTCTTTTCCGCCTCGGTCATGCTCGCCGGATCAAAGGCTGCGGCAGGCTGGACGGACAGGGGCAGGGCGCTGGCGGCCATCAAGGCCGCGGCGGTCAGCAGGGATTTCATGGCGCGTCCTTTCGCTTGTCGCGCGCGACCTTGGCGAAGCGCGCCTTCCCTGTCCAGCCCAACTCGCCGTGATGGCGGGCCTGCTTGACCAGGGGGGCGGCGCGGGGCGAAAAGCGCAGACGAGGCAGCGCGCAGGCAGGGGAACGGGCATGAGGCAATCGCGGCGCGGGCAGGTCGATCCGTTCATCGTCATGGACGTGATGGAACAGGCCCGGCTGGCCGAGGCGGCAGGGCGCCGCATCATCCACATGGAGGTCGGCCAGCCCTCGACCCCGGCCCCGGCGGCCGCGCGCCGGGCGCTGGCAGCGGCGCTGGACGAGCCGCTGGGCTATACGGTCGCCCTCGGCCTGCCGGCGCTGCGCGCGGGGATCGCCGCGCTCTACCGGCGCTGGTATGGCATCGATCTCGATCCGGCGCGGGTGGTCATCACCCCCGGCTCGTCCGGGGCCTTCATGCTGGCCTTCTCGGCGCTGTTCGACGCGGGCGACCGGGTGGCCGTGGGCGAGCCGGGTTATCCCAGCTATCGCCAGATCCTGCGCGCCATGTCGGTCGAGCCGGTGGGCCTGCAGACCCGGCCCGAAAACCGCTATCAGCCCGTTCCCGAGGATATCCCTGCCGGGGTGCAGGGGGTGATGATCGCCTCGCCCGGCAATCCTTCGGGCACGATGCTGGGCCGCGATGCGCTGGCGGCGCTGGCCGCACGCACGGCCGAACTGGGGGCGGCGCTGATCTCGGACGAGATCTATCACGGGCTGAGCTATGGCGCGCGCTGCGCCAGCGCGCTTGAGGTGACGGATGATGTGATCGTCATCAACAGCTTTTCCAAGTATTTCAGCATGACCGGCTGGCGCATCGGCTGGATGGTCGTGCCGCGCGACATGGTCCGGGCCATGGAACGGCTGGCGGCCAACATGTTCATCTGTCCGCCCCATGCCAGCCAGCTTGCCGCGCTGGCCGCCCTGTCGCCCGAGGGCGAGGCGGAGGCAGAGGCGAACCTGGCGGTGTATGCCGCGAACCGCAGCCTGATGCTCGATCGCCTGCCGGCGATGGGAATCACCCGCATCGCGCCGCCGGACGGGGCGTTCTACATCTATGCCGATGTCTCGGACCTGACCGATGACAGCATGGCGCTGGCGGCCGCGATCCTCGACGGGGCTGGGGTGGCGGTCACGCCGGGGCTCGACTTCGACCCGGTGCGGGGCCGCCAAACGCTGCGCCTGTCCTATGCGCGCAGCACCGCCGAGATCGAGGAGGCGCTGGACCGCCTGGCCGCCTGGATGGCGGGACGGTGAGGCTTTGGCCCCTGCTCGCGCTGCTGCTTGCGGCGCTGCCTGCCGGGGCAGAGCCTGTGGCCAGCGTCGATCCCGCCCGCATCGTCATCGCCGCCGAGGGCCGGGATCGGGGCCGGCCGCGCCCGCTGGCGCTGACGATCGGCCTTGATCATGCCGTGCCGTTTCGCCTCGCCCTGATCGACGGCCCGCCCCGGCTGGTGATCGACCTGGCCGGGACGCGCCCCCCCCAGGCGGCGCAGGGGCAGGCTGCGGGCCAGTCGCAGGGCCTGCGCTGGGGACCGGCGCCGGGGGGCGGGGCGCGTGCCGTCCTGACGCTGCCCGGACCCATGGCAGTGGACAGCGCGCGTATGGGCCGGGCGCCGGCAACCCTGTCGGTGCGCCTGGTGCCGGTTGCCCCGAAAGCCTTTGCCCCCCGCAAGGACGCGCTGACCGTGCTGCGCGACCTGCCCGAGCCTGCCGCCATCGGCCGCAACCGGCCGGGCCGCGCCTTGGCGGATGGCCGGCTGCGCGTTGTGCTTGACCCTGGCCATGGCGGCATCGATTCGGGCGCGCAGGCCGGCGGCATCGCGGAAAGCGCCCTCATGCTGGGCTTTGCGCGCGAGCTTGCCGCCGCCCTGCAGGCACGCGGCATCGAGGTTGTCCAGACGCGCGAGGAGGACCGCTTTGTCCCGCTGGAACGGCGCACCTCGGTCGCGCGGGCGCAAGCTGCGGATCTGTTCGTTTCCCTGCATGCCGATGCGCTGCCCGCGGGCGAGGCCGCCGGTGCCACCATCTATGTCTGGGATCCCCAATCCAACGACCGTGCCGCCCGCCAGCTTGCCGCGCTGCACGACCGCAGCGACCTGCTGGCGGGGATGGACCTGTCGGACACAGACGAGGACGTGAGCCGCGCCCTGATCGACCTTGCCCGGATCGACACCCAGCCCCGCAGCCAGGATGCGGCGCGTCACCTGGTCGCGCGGCTGAACGTGGCGGGCGTGACGATGCACCGGGTGCCGGTGCGCGGGGCGGCGTTCTCGGTGCTGAAGTCGCCCGATATTCCCTCGCTGCTGGTGGAACTGGGCTTTCTGACCGATGCGGGCGACCGGGCCAACCTGTTCGATCCCGACTGGCGGGCGCGTGTGGCCCAGGCCATCGCCGAGGGGATCGGCGCCTGGGCCGCCGACGAGGGCGCGGCAGCGGCCCCTGTCACGGCGGGCTCCGCCGCCGCCGTCCCGGCGCCGCCGGAACCTGCACGCTAGGCCCGTCGGCCCCCGGGCATCAGCCCCTGCGGCGGCAGTATGCCGCCTGACGCAAGCTTGCTTTGACCGCAGGGGGGCTGACCGCTATAGGTGCGCCCCGGTTTGCGGTGGTGGGCAGTCAGTGATCCGTTTCGTCCTGAACTTTGTCGGCGCGGTGTTCTCGTGGTTCGTCACGGCCTCCGTGTTCCTGGCGCTGACCATCGGCGGCATCTTCTGGATCTATTCGCGCGACCTGCCCGGCGCCGAGGAACTGACCCGTTATGCCCCCAAGACGATCAGCCGCATCTATTCCGGCGAAGGCAGGCTGATTGACGAATTCGCCGAGGAACGGCGCATCTTTGTCCCGATCGGCGAGATGCCGGACATGGTCAAGCAGGCCTTCATTTCGGCCGAGGACAAGAACTTCTATACCCATCAGGGCTATGACCCCCGCGGGATGGCCGCAGCGGCGGTCGAGATGATCCGCTCGCGCGGGGAAAGCGCGCGCGGCGCCTCGACCATCACCCAGCAGGTCGCCAAGAACTTCTTCCTGTCCGCCGACCGCACCGCCGAACGCAAGATCAAGGAACTGATCATCGCCTCGCGGCTGACCAAGCTGCTGTCCAAGGACAAGATCCTCGAACTGTATCTGAACGAGATCTTTCTGGGCCAGAACAGCTATGGCGTGGGGGCGGCGGCGCAGACCTATTTCAACAAGCCCCTGTCGGACCTGGCACCGCACGAGGCGGCCCTGCTGGCGGCGATGCCGCAGGCGCCCTCGCGATCGGTCCTGCGCGACAGGGAACAGCTGACCGAACGGCGCAACTATGTCCTGCGCGAGATGTGGCAGAACGGCTATCTGACCGAAGACACCTACAAGGCCGAGGCGGCCTTGCCGCTGAAATCGGTGCAGGGCGGCGATTACCCCGCCTTCCGCAACAGCCTGCCGCCGCGCGACTATTTCACCGACGAGATCCGCCGCCAGCTGTCCGCCCAGTTCGGCACCGAGGAGTTCTTCGGCGGCGGCCTGTCCATCCGCGCCACGGTCGAGCCGCAGTTGCAGAAGATCGCCGCCAAGGCGTTGCAGGACGCGCTGGAACGCTATGACCGCGGGATCGGGCTGTGGCGCGGCACCGGGCAGGTGATCCCGCCCGACCAGCTGGACAGCGAGGAACACTGGCGCGCCGCGCTGGCCAGGGCCAAGGTGCCGCGCGACATCGAGGGCTGGCTGCCGGCGGTCGTTCTGTCGCTGGGCAGGACCGATGCCGTGATCGGCATCGAGGGCGTGGCGAATGATGCGCCCGAGGCCGGGGCGCGCGGGCACATCATCCCCGCGGCCGATGTCCAATGGGCGCGCAAGATGCTGCCAAGGCGCAAGCGCGCGCCGCAGGCACGCGTGGCATCTGACCTGCTGTCGGTCGGCGATGTTGTGCTGGTGCGCCGGATGGTCGATGACGGGTCGCGCAAGTTCATCCGCTGGACGCTGCGCCAGGTGCCCGGCATCGAGGGCGGCTTCATGGCGATGGACGTGAACACCGGCCGCGTCTATGCGATGCAGGGGGGCTTCAGCTATCAGTCCTCGGTGTTCAACCGGGCGACGCAGGCGCAGCGCCAGCCGGGTTCGGCCTTCAAGCCCTTCGTCTATGCCGCGGCGCTGGACAACGGCTATACCCCCGCCACGATCGTCGCGGACGAGCCGATCACCGTGAACACGCCGCAAGGGCTGTGGACGCCCAAGAACTCGGGCGGCGGTTTCTATGGTCCGGTCCCGCTGCGCACGGGGATCGAGCAGTCGCGCAACCTCATGACGATCCGCATCGCGCAGGATATCGGGATGCAGACCGTCGCGCGCTATGCCGAACGCTTCGGCGTCTATGACAAGCTGGCGCCCTTCCTGGCCAACAGCCTGGGGGCGCAGGAAACCACATTGTTCAAGATGGTCGCCGCCTATGCGATGTTCGCCAATGGCGGCGAGCGGGTCGAGCCGACACTGGTGGACCGGGTGCAGGATCGCTGGGGCCGCACCGTCTATCGCCATGACAAGCGCCTTTGCCGGACCTGCGACATGGGCAGCCTGCCGGCGGGCACGGCGCCGGTGATCGCATCGGATCGCGAAAGGGTGATGGACGCGATCACCGCCTATCAGCTGACCTCGATGCTCGAAGGGGTGGTCAAGCGCGGCTCGGGCAAGGGGGTCAAGCTGCCGGTGCCGGTGGCGGGCAAGACCGGCACCACCAACGACGCCAAGGACGTGTGGTTCATCGGCTTTACCTCGAACATGGTCGCGGGCTGTTACCTGGGCTATGACGACCCGCGCAGCCTCGGCTCGAACGCCTATGGGGGCACGCTGTGCGTCCCGGTATTCAACGCCTTCATGCGCCAGGCGGTCAAGCAGTATGGCGGGACGAAATTCAAGGTGCCGCCGGGGGGGTATTTCGCCGATGTGTCCTATGGCAAGGGCGTCATCTCGGAATATTTCCGCAACGGAACCTCGCCCTCATCGGGGCAGCGGGTCGTGGATGGCGGCTTTCAGCGGGTGCCCAAGGATCAGCTGCCCGGCTTCAAGAAAAGCAGCGACGTGACCGAAAAGGCTGCCAAGGCGGTGACGACATCGACCGGCAAGAAGAAGATCATCCCCAAGAAGGCCGACTATGGCTCGATGAGTTCGGGCGGGCTGTATTGACCCGGCCCTTCTGACTGCGGCCCGGCTGCCCGTCTTGTGCGTGGGCGGCCGAGCGGTTATCTCGATCCATTCTTGCAGACAGCCCATCAGGGACCGCCCATGCGTGCCGAAACCCAAGCCACCGTCGAAGCCATCCGCAAGTCGCTGGGCCTGCTGGCGCAGCGCATGGACTGGGACACCGCGCCGCACCGCCTGGAAGAGATGAACGCCATGATCGAGGATGGCGATCTGTGGTCCGACCCGGCCCGCGCGCAGAAGCTGATGCGCGACCGGCAGGTCCTGTCGGACAAGGTGGAAACCTATCGCCGCATCGACCAGGACCTGCGCGACAATGTCGAGTTGATCGAACTGGGCGAGGCCGAGGATGACGCCGAGATCGTCGCCGAGGCGGAGGCGACGCTGAAATCGCTGGCCGACCTTGCCGCCACCAAGGAGCTTGAGGCGCTGCTGGACGGCGAGGCGGACGGCAACGACACCTTCCTGGAAATCAACGCCGGGGCGGGCGGGACGGAAAGCTGCGACTGGGCGTCGATGCTGGCGCGGATGTACACCCGCTGGGCCGAGAAGAAGGGCTACAAGGTCGAGCTGCAATCCGAAACGGCGGGCGATGAGGCCGGTATCCGCTCGGCCGCCTACAAGATCAGCGGGCCGAACGCCTATGGCTGGCTGAAATCGGAATCGGGCGTGCACCGGCTGGTGCGCATCAGCCCCTATGACAGTGCCGCCCGCCGGCACACGTCGTTCTCATCGGTCTGGGTCTATCCGGTGGTGGACGACAACATCGAGATCGTGATCCCGGACAATGAAATCCGGATCGACACCTATCGGTCCTCTGGTGCTGGCGGTCAGCACGTCAACACGACCGATTCGGCGGTGCGAATCACCCACCTGCCCACCAATATCGTCGTGACCAGTTCGATGAAATCGCAGCACCAGAACCGCGAGATCGCGATGAATGCGCTGCGCTCGCGCCTCTATCAGCTGGAACTGGACAAGCGCAACGCGGCCATCAACGCCGCCCATGAAAGCAAGGGCGATGCCGGCTGGGGAAACCAGATCCGCAGCTATGTCCTGCAGCCCTACCAGATGGTCAAGGATCTGCGCACCGGCTTTGAGACATCCGATACGCAGGGCGTTCTGGACGGCGATCTTGACGGTCTGATGGCCGCGACCCTGGCCCTGGACGTTTCGGGCAAAAGCCGGGCCGAGGCGAACGCCGCCGACTGACCGCGGCCCGGGCCCGGTCCTTGGCGCGCTGATCGGTCCGCCGGCGCAGCCTTGCCCTGCCTTGGGCCGGGGGGGCCAAGATACCCGTGGTGCCGCTCGCGCGCGGCTGTCATGCTGGCCCCAGGACAGGCGGGGGATCGTCAATGCCAACCCGGATCAACCTTGCCCTGCAGGGCGGCGGCGCCCATGGCGCCTTTGCATGGGGCGTTCTGGATCGCCTGCTGGAAGGGGAGGAGATCGAGCTTGCCGGCATCAGCGGCACCTCGGCGGGGGCGCTGAACGGGGCGGCCGTGGCGGCGGGACTGGCGCGGGGCGATGGCCCCGCCGGGCGACGCGCGGCGCGCGCCAATCTCGATCATGTCTGGATGCAGATCGGCCAGTTCAGCGACAACCGCCTGGTGCGCTGGATGGCCAGCATGGCGCCCATCCCCCGCGGAATGCAGCGCCTGGTCGAGATGGTGTCCCCCATGGCCTGGCTCGAGGGCTTTACCCGCGTGTTCAGCCCCTATGACAGCGGTCCGTTCTATACAAACCCTCTGGGCGCGATCATCCGCGAGATGCCGCATCCGCTCGGGCCGGGGCGGCAGGCCGGGCCGCAGCTTTTCGTGACGGCCACGAATGTGCGCACCGGGCGGGTGCGGATCTTCTCGGGCGATGAGGTGACGCCCGAGGCGGTGATGGCCTCGGGCTGCCTGCCGACGCTGTTTCGCGCGGTGCAGATCGACGACCCGGCCACGGGGCGGTCCGAGGCCTATTGGGACGGCGGGTATTCGGGCAATCCGGCCATGTATCCGCTGTTCGTCCCGGCCCTGCCTGCGGATATCGTGATTGTCACGATCAACCCGATGGAACGCGAAGGTATCCCCAAAAGCCCGGTCGAAATCCAGGACCGCATCAACGAGATCAGCTTCAATTCCAGCCTTCTGCGCGAATTGCGGGCCATCCAGTTCATGAAGCGGCTGAACCGCGAGGGCCGCCTGTCGGGCCGCGGCATGAAGGAGCCGCTGATCCACATGATCTCGGATGATGCGCTGATGACCTCGCTGGGCACGCGCACCAAGGTGATGCCCTCGCCGGGCCTGCTGGCGCGGATGAAAGAGGCCGGCCGCGCCGCCGCCGAGGCGTTCCTGGCGGGCGACGCGGCCAATGTCGGGCTGCGCGATTCGGTGGACCTGCCGCGGCTTTACGGCTGACCCCTCATGCCCCGGCCGCGGCGATGCGGGCGGCCAGCCGGGCGTTAGACAGCACCAGCGCGATGTTGGCCGTCAGCGAGCGCCCTTCGGTCAGCGCATAGATGCGGTCGAGCAGGAAGGGCGTGACCTCCTTGGCGGCGATGCCCTGGGCCTGCGCCTCGGCCAGGGCGGCATCGACGACGGGGATCATCTCGGCGCGGGGGATTTCCGATTCCGCCGGGATCGGGTTCACGACCAGTTGCCCGCCGGGGATGCCAAGGGCGCGGCGCATTCGGGCCGCCGCGGCGATCTGCGCCGGATCGTCCAGCCGCAGCGGTGCCGGCAGGCCCGCATCGCGCGACCAGAAGGCGGGGATGGTATCCTGGCCGACGGCGATCACCGGCACGCCCAGCGTCTCCAGCAGCTCGAATGTGCGGGGGATGTCGAGGATCGCCTTGGCCCCGGCGGAAACCACCGTCACCGCCGTTGCGGCCAGCTCGTGAAGATCGGCCGACACGTCCATCGTCGTTTCGACCCCGCGATGCACCCCGCCGATGCCGCCGGTGGCAAAGACGCGGATGCCGGCCAGCGCCGCGCAGATCATGGTGGCGGCGACGGTGGTGGCGCCGGTCCGGCCGGTGGACAGGCAGACGGCCAGATCGGCGCGGCTGACCTTCATCACCGGGCTGGCCTGCGCCAGCCGTTCCAGCGTCGGCTGATCCAGACCGACATGGATGCGCCCGTCCATCAGCGCGATGGTCGCAGGTGTCGCGCCCTCGTCGCGGATGGCCTGTTCCACGTCCCGCGCCATCACCAGGTTCTGCGGATAGGGCATGCCGTGGGTGATGATCGTCGATTCGAGCGCGACGACCGGGCGGCCTGCGTCCAGCGCGGCGCGGACATCAGGCGTGAAGCTTAGCGGCAGATCGGTCATGGGTGATCCTTTCGTCGGGGGCGGGACCGGGGCGCTGCCCCGGACCCCGGGATATTTGCGTGCAGAAGAATGGTCTAGGAACCGGCGACATGGGCGGCGGCGGCGGCGACTGCGGCGGCCAGCGCGGCGGCGCGATCCTGCCCGGCGGCCTCGGCGACGTAATGGGCGGCGAGGAAACAGTCGCCCGCCCCGGTGACGCGGGCGATGGATACCGCCGGCGGCTGGCAGGTCAGCACCTCGGCCCCGCGGGCCGCGCAGGCGGCAGGCCGGGCGCCATCGGTGACCAGAACGCGCGCCGCGCCGCGCGCGATGACGGCAGCGGCAGCCTCGGCCGCGCTTGCGCAGGGATGGCCGGCCAGCGTTTCGGCCTCGGCCCGGTTGAGATAAAGCGTGACATGGGCCGGCCCGATCAGCGGGGCCAGCCGTTCGGCCTTGCCCGGGCTGGCGGGCACGACGCGCAGATCGGCCGCCGCCAGCGCCGGATCACCCGCGATGGCCGACAGCTGCGCCGTGGTCAGGTTGCCGTCCACGACCACCGCCCCGCGCCAGGGCGAACGGGCCGATCCCAGCCGGCCGTCGCGCAGGGGGGCCAGCACCGCCTCGCCCGCCGCCTCGAGCGAATGGGCATCGGCGATGGCGGCGATCAGCCCCTCGGTATCCTCGATGGCCATATAGACATCCGTGGGCAGGCCGGCATCACGGTGGATCCAGTCGATGCCCACGCCCGCCTGGCGTATGGCCGCCAGCAGCGCCTCGCCCTCGGGGTCGCGTCCGACCGCGCCCAGCACCGCCGCCGCCCGCCCGCGCGCGGCCAGCGCGGCCGCCACGTTCAGCGCGACGCCGCCGGGAACATGGCGGATGCGGCCGGGCACATCGGCGCCCGGCGCCATGCGGGTCGGGCTGCGGCCGATCACGTCCCACAGGACGGCGCCGATGCACAGGACGAGCGGGGCGGAAGGCGCCGTCATGCCGGGCGCAGCATCCGGTGCTTTTTCCTGCCGATGCTGATCTTGATGCCCTCGCCGATGTCGCCCAGCGCGGCTTGGGGATCATCCACCTGCCGGTTGTCCAGCCGCAGCCCGCCTTCGGTGATCAGGCGCTTGGCCTCCTTGCCCGAGGAGGCAAGGCCCGACTGCACCAGCATCTGCTGGACGGTCAGCCCCCCCGCCAGAACGGCGGCAGGCAGGGTCACGATTTCCAGATCACCCCCGCCGCCGCCCTGTTCAAAGACCGCGCGCGCCGTCGCCTCGGCCGAGGCCGCGGCCTCGACCCCGTGCAGAAGGGTGGTGACCTCGTTCGCCAGGATCACCTTGGCGGCGTTGATCTCGGACCCGGACAACGCGCCGAGGCGGTCGCATTCGGCAACCGGCAGCTCGGTATAGAGCTTGAGGAAGCGGCCCACATCGGCATCGGTCGTGTTGCGCCAGAACTGCCAGAATTCATAGGGCGACAGCATCGCGCCGTTCAGCCACACCGCGCCGCCCGCCGACTTGCCCATCTTGCGCCCGTCCGAGGTCGTCAGCAGCGGCGAGGTCAGGCCCCAGATTTCCGCATCCAGCACCCGGCGCGTCAGGTCGATGCCGTTGATGATGTTGCCCCATTGATCCGACCCGCCCATCTGCAACCGGCAACCGTGGCGGCGGTGCAGTTCCAGGAAGTCATAGGCCTGAAGGATCATGTAGTTGAATTCCAGGAAGGACAGCGACTGTTCGCGGTCCAGCCGGGATTTCACGGACTCGAACGACAGCATCCGGTTGACCGAGAAATGCCGCCCGATGTCGCGCAGGAAATCGAGATAGTTCAGATCGTCCAGCCATTCGGCGTTGTTCAGCATCATCGCGCCGCCATCGCCGTAATCGAGATAGCGGGCAAAGACCTGCTGCATTCCGTCGATGTTGCGCGCGATGGCGGCGGCGTCCAGCAGGGGGCGTTCCTCGGACCGGAAGGACGGATCGCCCACCTTGGTCGTGCCGCCGCCCATCAGCGTGATGGGGCGGTTGCCGGTCCGCTGGAACCAGCGCAGCATCATGATGTTCAGCAGGTGCCCGACATGCAGCGATGCGGCCGTCGCGTCATAGCCGATATAGGCCGTGACCGGGCCATGGGTCAGCGCCTCATCCAGCGCCGGCAGGTCGGTGCAATCGGCCAGATAGCCGCGTTCGACCATGACGTTCAGGAAGGCGGACTTGGGGCGGTGGGTCATCGGCTTTTTCCCTTTTCCTTTGCGGGCTATACAGGCCCGCCGGGATGAGGAAAAGCCAGAGGGGCCGATGCGGGTTCTGGGAATGATGTCGGGCACCTCGCTGGACGGGGTGGATGGGGCCGTGCTGGACACCGATGGCGAGGCGATCCACGCCTTCGGGCGCACGGGTTTTCGCCCCTATGACGCGGCCGAGGCGGATGTGCTGCATGCCGCGCTGGGCCGCTGGCCCGGACAGCCCGGTGTGGACAGGGCCGCTGCCCTGTCCGAGGCGGCGCATGCGGCGCTTGCGGCCGATTTCCCCGAGGCGGCGGTCATCGGCTTTCACGGCCAGACGCTGGCCCATGACCCGGCCCGCCGGCGCACCCACCAGGCGGGGCAGGGCTGGCGGCTGGCGCGGGCCACGGGCCGCCCGGTCGTGTGGGACTTTCGCACCGAGGACATGCGCAGGGGCGGCGAGGGGGCGCCGCTGGTGCCGTTCTTTCATCATGCGCTGGCCCGCTGGGCGATGGGGCAGGGGCTGCTGCCCGCAGCGCCGGTGGTGTTCCTCAATCTGGGCGGGGTCGGCAACCTGACCTGGTGTGACCCCTGCGATCCCGATCCCGCGGCGGCCTGCCTGGCCTTTGATACCGGGCCGGCCAATGCGCCGCTGAACGATCTGATGCGCGCCCGGCGTGGGGCCGCGCGCGACGAAGGCGGGCGGCTGGCGGCCGCAGGCACGCCCTGCGAGGCGTCGCTGGCCGCATTTCTGCGCCATCCCTATTTCGCCCGTCGCGCCCCCAAATCGCTCGACCGCGACGCCTTTGGGGCGCTGGGCGCCGCGGTGGCCGCGATGACGGATGCCGATGCGGCGGCCACGCTGGTCCACGCCGCCGCCGCCGCCGTCGCCCGGGGGCTCGAACTGCTGCCGCGCCGGCCGGCGGCGATGCTGGCATGCGGGGGCGGGCGGCATAACGGGGCGCTGATGGCGGCGCTCAAGGCCCGCTGCGGCCTGCCGATCCGGCCGGTCGAGGCGGCGGGCCTTGATGGAGACATGGTCGAGGCGCAGGCCTTTGCCTTTCTGGCCGCGCGGGTGTTGCGAGGGTTGCCGACCTCGGCCCCGTCGATCACCGGGGTTCCGGCGCCGGTCTGCGGCGGGCGGATCAGCGTGCCGGGCTGTGATGACGCTTTCGTGGGGTCCGGAACGCTTGGCCGAAAGGATGCGTTTGCAGACCGAAGCGGGGCTGATCTCTCCCCGCCGGATACTTTGAAAGGATCTTTACGATGAAAACCCTGCTTCTCGCTGCTACCTCGTCGCTGGCACTGACCGGTTTTGCGATGGCCCAGACGACCACGACGCAGACCCACACCGCGGTGACCAACCCCGCCGCCGCGGCCGGTGACAAGATGGAAGATGCGGCGGATGCAGCCGAAAGCGCGATGGACAAGGCCGGCAACAAGGTTGACGAGGCGGTGACGACCTCTGCCGCCGACAAGGCCGAGGACGCCGCCGACCGCGCCGAGGACGCCGCCGATGCGGCCGAGGGCAAGGCAGACGCGGCAGTGACCGCCGGCACGGCCGCGACCGCGACGACCGTCACCACCACCGATGCGCCCGCGGCTGCCGCGCCGGCGACCACTGATACGGCAGCGGCCGCCGCTCCTGCCGCCGCGGTGGCCCCGGATGTCAACGCGCCCGTCCTGTCGGCCGAAAACCCCGGCATGCTGGGCTCGTGGATCATGAACCGTCGCATCTGGACGACCAACCAGCCCTCGTCCTCGGCCTGGAACAATACCACGCTGACCGAGCGTCCCGCCGACTGGACGGACATCGCCAAGGTGGACGACATCGTTCTTGATCCGCAGGGTAATGTGCTGGGCTATATCGCCGATATCGGCGGCTTCCTGGGCCTGGGCGCCAAGCGCGTGCTGCTGGGCAAGGATGCCCTGCATTTTGCCCGCGTCGGCGATGACGAGTTCTACGCGACGAACTTCACCAAGGAAGAGCTTCAGGCCCTGCCAGAATTCGACGCGACGACCGTGATGAAGTAATCGCCCCTGCCGCTGTGCCGGGACGGAAAGGGGCGCCTGCGGGCGCCCCTTTTGCGTGCATCGGCGGATATCCGCGGAACCCTGCGCAGGTCAGGCCGTTATAGCTGCGATGCCTGAAGCACCGGCGGGCACACGGACCCAGAACAGACATAGGATCCAGATAATGCACATCAAACAGCTTTTCGGAACCGCAGCGGCCCTGTCGCTGGTTGCAGCCGGCGCGCTCGCCCAGACGGCGGCCGATACCGCCGCGGCCCCTGCCGCAGGCGCTGTCGCCTCGCCGGCTGCCGACGCGAATGCCGTTGCCGTTCCCGGCGGACAGGTGGTTGTCCAGCAGGCCGAGCCGACCGTCAATGTCAATGTGCCCACCCCTGAGGTCAAGGTCAACCAGCCGGCCCCGCAGGTGACCGTCGAGCAGCCCGAGCCGACCGTGACCGTCACCCAGGCCCCGCCCGAAGTGAATGTCGAGCAGTGCGCCCCCAAGATCACCGTGACGCAGGCCGAGCCGAACGTCACCGTGAACATCCCCCAGCCGATCGTTTCGGTTTCGCTGCCCGATCCCGAAGTCACCGTGGGCGAGGCCAAGCCGGTCGTCACCGTGGATGTGCCGCAGCCGGTGGTGTCCTTCGTTCAGCCCGAACCCAAGGTCGTCGTCCAGGGCGCCGAGGCCAAGGTCAACGTGACCGACGCCCAGGCCCAGGTCGAGGTGACCAAGGCTCAGGAAGCCCAAGTCGAGATTCGCCAGAACGAGCCCACCGTTGCCGTTCAGCAGGCGGGCGATGCGCAGGTCAATGTGGCGGCCGCCCCGGCCCCGCAGGTCGATGTGCAGCAGGCCGGGCAGGCCCAGGTCAATGTCCAGCAGGGCGATGCGGCCGTCAACGTGACCGGCGCGAACGGCGCCGCTGTCGCCGTGGCGCCGGTGATGGCCTCGGATATCGCGCTGCGCGAGGGCTATACCGCTGTTCCCGCCGGCGAGGTGACCGGCGAGGGGCTGGACGGCCTGCAGGTCTTTGCCCGCGACGGCAATGACTGGAAGGAAATCGGCGAGATCGACGCCTTCGACAAGGCCGCCAATTCGGCGATCGTCGCGGTCGGCGGCTTCCTGAACATGGGTGAGCGTCAGGTGGCCTATCCGCTGGACCAGATCTCGTTCCAGCGCACCGCTGCGGGCGATCTTGAAGCCTATGTCGGCACGCCCGCCGACCAGATCGAGAACCTGCCGGAATACAAGGCCGCCAACTAAGCGGCCCCGATCCGGGGATCGGCAAAGGCTCCGCGAAAGCGGAGCCTTTCTTTTTGCCCACTGACGGTTCAGGCACGCGCTTTGGCGCTTGACCTGGTCATGGGGGCTGCGTAAACCCGCCGCACCCCGGAGGCGATCTGGGTGTGGTTGGGCGGTTGTAGCTCAGTTGGTTAGAGTACCGGCCTGTCACGCCGGGGGTCGCGGGTTCGAGCCCCGTCAACCGCGCCACAACCACGCCATTGATCGCCTTGGGAGGATGCGCGGTTGTAGCTCAGTTGGTTAGAGTACCGGCCTGTCACGCCGGGGGTCGCGGGTTCGAGCCCCGTCAACCGCGCCATTCCATCCCCCCTGATTGTCGCCATTATTTAGCCGGGCGTCGCTTTCGCCCGATGGTCGGCCTTCCTTTGCTTGGCCGCGGGTTGCCTACGGCCTTTATCATCCCGCCCGGCCCTTGCTATGCTGCGCCATCCGATACGATCAGGAGACGCCGATGGCACGCGGAATCGATTACGGCGGGATGATGCACCGCGCCATGCAGGGCCTGATTGCCGACGTGCTGCAGGGCGTGGCCGAAAGCGGCCTGCCGGGCGAGCATCACTTCTTCATCACCTTCGACACGCGCGACGAGGGGGTGCAGATGGCCGATTGGCTGCGCGCGCGCTATCCCGAGGAAATGACGATCGTCATCCAGCACTGGTTCGACAACCTGACGGTCACGCATGAAGGGTTCTCGGTCACGCTCAACTTCGGCAACTCGCCCGAGCCGCTGTATATTCCCTTTGATTCGCTGCGCACCTTCGTGGACCCTTCGGTGGAATTCGGGCTGAGGTTCGAAACGCAGGACGGCCAGGACGATCCCGATTCGGATGAGGCGCCGCTTGCCGAGCACGCCGCCCCTGTTTCGACTGTCCCGGAACGCAAGGGCGATGGGGCCGAGGTGGTCAGCCTCGACAAGTGGCGCAAATGATGCTGTCGCAGGACTGACATTTTTGTGCGGCGCAACCGTCATGCGCTGGCGATAGGTGGGCTGACAGCAAAACCGTCGCGAGCGCATGATGTCCGACCTGTCACTTTTTCTTGGCCAGCTGATCCGCCGGCCGTCCGAAATCCGCGCCATCGCCCCCACTGCCAGTGCCGCCGCACGCGAAATGGCGCGCAACGTCGATCCCGCGATGGGCGCCGTGGCCGAGATCGGGGCAGGCACCGGCACGATCACCCGCGCCATCCTGGATCGCGGCCTGCCGCCTGAACGGCTGGAGCTGTATGAGCTGAATGCCGCCTTCTGCGAGCGGCTGCGCCAGTCCTTTCCCGGCGTGACGGTTCACAACCGGCCGGCGCAGGACATGGTGAATGTGGGGCGGCGCGGCCTGGATGCGGTGATTTCGGGCGTGCCCACGCTGCCGATGTCGGACGAGATGCAACATGCCATCGTGGGGGCCGCGCTGTGGATGCTCAAGCCCGGCGCGCCCTTCGTGCAGATCACCTATGGCACCCAGCCGCCCCTGTCGGAAAGGGTGCGGGCCGATCTGGGGCTGGTCCATACGCGCAGCCGGCGCATCTGGATGAACCTGCCGCCCGCGCGGGTTTACGTCTTTCGGCAGGAGGGCGCTGCCGGCTGAAGGCTGGCGGGCGGGGGCGCGGCGGCTTTGCACGCGGCTTTGCTGCCCATCAGCGGCCGGGCGTTCTGCAGGTGCCGGATGGCCAGCTTGCGCCCCATCCGGCCGCTGGCCAGCGGCCGTGCGGCCGCAACGGGCTGACCCGCCAGTTCGGGGAACAGGGCCAGGATCTCGGCGCGCGCGGCCGCGCCGACGGATTTCAGCGCCTCGGGCCCGGCCAGCAGCGATTCGGTCTGCGCCCCGTTCGAGAAGACGATCTGGTGGCGGTCGAACATGAAATGGACATAGCTGACCGTATCCAGGTCGAGCGCGATGTCGATCCCGTCCAGCTGACACAGCTGCTTGGCGGCGACCAGCACCTCGGCATGGCCGAACATCCGCTGTGCGATGCGCGAGCGCACAAGAACGCGGTGCTGCGGCGACAGGATCAGGTCGTTTGACGGCGTGCCGTCACCCAGCGCGCCTGCGCGGATGCGGATGGGGCGCAATTGCGGATGCAGGGCCAGCCGCCCGGCATCGACCCTCTGCCGACCGATCCAGCGGATCGGCTGCATCCCCTCATCGCGCGTGCGCACCCAATCGCCGATTGCCAGATCGCCCGCGGCGACCGGGCCGCGCGCGGTGTCGATCAAGGTATCGGCCGCAAAGCACACCACATCGGCCGGCTCGGCGCAAAGGGGGGCAAAGTCCCGGATCAGCCCTGCCGGCGAAGCCGGCTCGCCCGGATCGAGCCGGCGGGGCGTGTAGAGCGTGAAGGCATCGGGCCAGCCCTCGCCGCACAGGGCCAGCACCGGCTCGCGTCCGGGATCGTCCCCTTGGGGGCCGCGCAGCTCGCCCGCCCCGTCCGGTGCAAGCGCGGCGGCCAGATCCTGCGGGCCGGCCAGCCCGCTGCCCGCGCCGTCCTCGACCTCGATCACCTGCGCCTTGCCGCTTGAGGCGATCCTTCCGCCCGCAACGGCATATCGGTAAAGCGTGAGGGCGAGCGTCGCCACGGTGGTTTCCTGTGCTGGCCGTTCCGGCACAATCCCCCATCCGGCCCCCGGACGCCAGACGCCGCGTTCTCCGCCGCATGGGCAGGCGCCCCGGCAGCCAGCCCATGGCGCGCGATTGCCAATCGGCCGGCACGGCCCTAGAACCTTCACGCGCCAGTGATCCGAGAGGGATGCCATGACCGGGACGACCCGCACCGAAACCGACAGCTTTGGCCCGCTTGAGGTTGACGCCTCGAAATACTGGGGCGCGCAGACCCAGCGCAGCCTGGGCAATTTCAAGATCGGCTGGGAAAAGCAGCCCGTGGCGGTCATTCGCGCGCTGGGCGTCATCAAGCAGGCCGCCGCACGGGTCAACATGGCCACCGGCAAGCTGGACCCGGCTATCGGCGAGGCGATGGTCAGCGCCGCGCAAGAGGTGATCGACGGCAAGCTGGACGACAACTTCCCCTTGGCGGTCTGGCAGACCGGATCGGGCACGCAGTCGAACATGAATGCGAACGAGGTCATTTCCAACCGCGCCATCGAGATGCTGGGCGGGCAGATGGGCAGCAAGAAGCCCGTTCACCCCAATGACCATGTCAACATGGGCCAGTCGTCCAACGACACCTTTCCGACGGCGATGCATGTCGCCATCGGCATGGTCGCCCGGGACGTGCTGATCCCCGGGCTTGAGCATCTCGCGCAGGCGCTTGAGGCCAAGCGGGACGAGTTCCGCGACATCATCAAGATCGGCCGCACCCATACGCAGGACGCGACCCCCCTGACGCTGGGGCAGGAATTCGGCGGCTATGCCCATCAGGTCCGCATGGGGATCGAACGGGTCAAGCTGTGCTTGCCGCAGATCTATGAGCTGGCGCAGGGCGGCACCGCCGTCGGCACCGGGCTGAACACGAAAAAGGGCTGGGACACCGCCATCGCGGCGGAGATCGCCGCGATCACCGGCCTGCCCTTTGTCACCGCCCCCAACAAGTTCGAGGCGCTGGCCGCCCATGACGCGATGGTGTTCTTTCACGGCGCGCTGAAAACCATCGCGGCGAGCCTGTTCAAGATCGCCAACGACTTGCGCCTGCTCGGCTCTGGCCCCCGTTCGGGCCTGGGCGAGCTGATCCTGCCGGAAAACGAGCCGGGCAGCTCGATCATGCCCGGCAAGGTCAACCCGACCCAGGCCGAGGCGCTGACGATGGTCTGCGCCCATGTGATGGGCAACGATGCCGCCGTCGGCTTTGCCGGCAGCCAGGGGCATTTCGAGCTGAACGTCTATAACCCGATGATGTCCTATAATGTGCTGCAATCCATGCAGCTGCTGGGCGACGCGGCGGTGTCGTTCACCGACAACATGGTGGTGGGCACGCAGGCGAACACCGCGCGGATCGAAAAGCTGATGAAGGAAAGCCTGATGCTGGTCACGGCGCTGGCCCCCACCATCGGCTATGACAACGCCACCAAGGTCGCCAAGACCGCGCACAAGAACGGCACCACGCTGCGCGAGGAGGCCGTGGGCCTTGGGCTTGTCACCGAGGAGGAGTTCGACCGGATCGTGCGCCCCGAACAGATGGTCGGCCCCGAGGACTGACCCGCAGGGCGCAGCCTTTCCCCGACGCTGCCCGCCCCCTTGCGGCGTTGCGGCGGGGAGGCTCGCCGCCGGGCAGAGGCAGGCTTTCGCCAAGGGCGGCTCTGTGCTTTGCTTGGCCATCCCCGTGACGATCGCCCTTATCGGAAGCTTGCCGCAATGACCGACCTGACCTTTCCCGCCCCTGAGTGGCCGGCCCTGCCTGTGGCGGGGCAGGGCGCGCGCTTTCCTGTGCGCCGCATCTTCTGCGTGGGGCGCAACTATGCCGCCCATGCCGCCGAGATGGGCACCGAGGTGGACCGCGAGGCGCCGTTCTATTTCACCAAATCCGCGCTGGCGCTGGTCGATTCGGGCAGCGTGCTGCCCTATCCGCCGGGCACCGCCGATCTGCATCATGAAATGGAACTGGTCGTCGCGCTGGGCGCGACCGGATTCCAACTGCGCCCAGAGGACGCGATGAGGCTGGTCTTCGGCTATGCGGCCGGGCTGGACATGACGCGGCGCGATCTTCAGGCCGCGGCCAAGGCCAAGCAGCGGCCCTGGTCGCTGGGCAAGGATTTCGAAGGGGGCGCCGTCATTGCGCCGATCACCCCCGCCGCGGATTTCGGCTTGCCGGCGGGGCAGCGGATCAGCCTGTGGGTCGATGGCGCGCTGCGCCAGGATGCGCGGCTGTCTGACATGGTATGGACCGTACCGGATCTGGTGGCCGACCTGTCGCGATTCTATCACCTGTCGCCGGGCGACGTGATCTTCACCGGCACCCCGGCGGGCGTCGGCCCGGTCGGGCCGGGCGCCCGCATCCGGGGCGAGATCGAGGGGTTGGAGCCGGTGACGCTGACCCTGGCCGATCCGGACTGAACCGGACGGGCCGAGGGCGCAGCGGCCCTACAGCTTTTCGCCCATCGGCCGGCGCGTTGCCCCGCGGCGCTGGCGCGCCTCGCGCAGATGGGACAGGCGCGCGGCGGCCGGGCCGGGCGGGGGCAGGGACAGCACGGCGCGGCGCAGCGCCTCGATCCCGTCCTCGGACCGGGCGGGCAGGGTGTCGGGGTCGATCGGGGCGCCGATCGTGATGCGATAGGTATGCCCGGCCTTGTTCAGCACCTCGTTGAACAGCGTGACATCGCGCAGCGTCGGATGCAGCGCATCCAGCATATAGAACAGGGCCGAGTTTCGCGCCCGGATGTTCAGCGGGATGACCGGCACCGCGAACTTGCGCGCGATCATCGCGGCCGAGGCCATCCAGGGCCGTTCGTGCAGCGTCAGCCAGCGCCGCTTGGCCAGCCGCCCCGAGGGAAAGATCAGCCCGATGCGGCCCTGTCCCAGCGCGCGGCGCGTATAGTCCATCGTGTAGCGCGTCTTGGCATGGGTGCGCTTTTCCATCCGCCATTCGACCGGGGCGATCAGTTCCTCGGTCTGGGGCAGAACGCGGATCATGTCATGATTGGCATAGATGAACAGATCGTCCCGCACAGCCGAAACCACCGCATGCAGCACGATTCCATCGGCGATCCCGGTTGGGTGGTTCGCCACGATCAGCGCAGGCCCCGTCGCGGGGATGTTTTCCAGCCCCGTCACGCGGATGTCGCGCACGATCAGCGCCGAGACGCGGCGCATGATCTCCTCGGCCGGCAGGTCGCGGAACTCGGCCGCCAGTTCGATCGAGCGCGGATAGTGCAGCAGCCGCATCATCACCGCGCGGGCGAGCGTGTGATGGGGCTTGCCCGAATACAGCCAAGGCGCCCGTTCGGCGATCAGCGGGTCCAGCCGCTGCTGCATCTCCTCGCGCGGCGTCAGGGCAGACGCCGCCAAGCGGCCGGTGTCGGGCAACTGGCTCATTGCCCGAGTATCGACGTGATGGAACCGCCCGGCAAGACGGCTCAGGCCCGGGCGGCAAGAATGCGCGTGACCATCTCGGCCGTGTTGCCCGAAAGACCCGGCAGCGCGGCGATCCGTTCCAGCGCGCGGCGGGCATGGGCGCGCCGGCCTTCGTCATAGCGCGGCCAGGTTTCCAGCAGCGAACACATCCGCGCCGCGATCTGCGGGTTGACCGGGTCGATGCGGATCAGCCAGTCGGCAACGAAATCATAGCCCGACCCGTCCGCCGCATGCAGCGCCGCATGGTTCGCCCCAAAACCGCCGATCAGCGCCCGAAAGCGGTTCGGGTTCCTGATGTCGAAATCGGGCCGTGCGGCAAGGGCGCGGGCAACCGGCAGCGCCCGGTCCGGCGCGGCGGCCATGGGCTGCACGGTAAAGAACTTGTCCATGACCAGCCGGTTGCCGGCGAACCGCTGTTCCATCCAGGCCAGCGCCCCTTCGGCCCGGCCGGCACGGATCAGCTGCGTCAGCGCGCCCATCCGTTCGGTCATGTTGCCGGCCCTGTCCCATACCGCCTGCGCCCGCTCGCCCCCGTCGATGCGTGAAAGCAGTGCAAGCGCCGCCAGCCGGGCGCTGCGGGCGCCCGATTGCGCGGCGTCGGGCGCATAGGGCAGGGGGCAGTCCATTTCCGCCATGATCTGGTCCAGCACCCGCGCATGGTCGGTGGCCAGTTCCGTCATCAGCGCCTCGCGGGCGCGGTGGATGGCGTCGGGGTCGGGAACCGCACCGCGCCGGGCCATCTCGGCGGCGATCTCGTCCTCGGCGGGCAGGCGCAGCATCAGCGCCAGGAAGGCCGGGTCCATCGCCCGCTCCGCCAGCACGCCGCCATAGGCATAGGACAGCGCCGGGTCCGAGCCGGCCCCTGCGGCCATCGCCACCAGGCTGTCCATCGCCAGGCTGTCCGCGGCCTCCCACCGGGCAAAGGGGTCGGTGTCGTGGGCGACCAGCAGCGCCCGTTCGCTGCGGCTGATCCGGCGGTCCACCGTCACGGGGGCGGAAAAGCCGCGCAGCAGCGACACGACCGGACGCCCGCCCAGCCCGTCGAAGGCAAAGGACTGCTCGGCATCCGTCATCTCCAGCACCCGCGTCGGCACCACCTCGTCCCCGTTCGGGGACAGCAGCCCCACGGCGATCGGAATCACCCGCGGCGGCTTGTCGGGCTGGCCGGGCGTCGGCGCCGTATCCTGGCGAAAGCGCAGCGTCAGCCGCCCCGCGCCCTGGTCCCAGTCCTCGGCCATCGTCAGGCGGGGCGTGCCGGCATCGGTGTACCAGCGCTTGAACTGGGTCAGGTCGCGGCCGGTCGCATCCTCGAACACCTTCAGCCAGTCCTCGATCGTGCAGGCCTGCCCGTCATGGCGGTCGAAATACAGATCCAGCGCCCGGCGATAGCCGTCATCGCCCACCAGCCGCCTGAGCATCCCGATCACCTCGGCGCCCTTTTCATAGACCGTCGCGGTGTAGAAATTGTTGATTTCCTCGTAGCGGTCGGGCCGGGGCGGGTGCGCCAAGGGGCCTGCATCCTCGCGGAACTGGCGGGCGCGCAGCGTGACCACGTCCTCGATCCGCTTGACCGCGGCTGAGCGCATGTCGGAGGTGAACTGCTGGTCGCGAAAGACGGTCAGCCCCTCTTTGAGGCACAGCTGGAACCAGTCGCGGCAGGTGATGCGGTTGCCTGTCCAATTGTGGAAATATTCATGGGCGATGACGGCCTCGATCCGTTCATAGTCGCTGTCGGTCGCCGTCTCGGGGCTGGCCAGGACCAGCCGGGAATTGAAGATGTTCAACCCCTTGTTTTCCATCGCGCCCATGTTGAAATCATCGACGGCGACGATGTTGAACACGTCAAGGTCATATTCGCGGCCATAGGCCGTCTCGTCCCAGCGCATCGCCTTGACCAGCGATTCCAGCGCAAAGCCGGCCCTGTCCTCGTCGCCCGGCCGCACCCAGACGTTCAGCGCGACCTCGCGCCCCGACGATGTGGCAAAGCGGCCGCTGACGGCGCGCAGATCGCCCGCGACCAGCGCGAACAGATAAGCGGGCTTGGGCCAGGGATCATGCCATTCGGCCCAGCCGGGGCCGCTGGCAACCGGGTTGCCGTTCGACAGCAGCACCGGCATGTCCGACCGCAGCGTCACGCGGAAGGGGGCCATCACGTCCGGCCGGTCGGGATACCAGGTGATGTGACGAAAGCCTTCCGCCTCGCATTGCGTGCAGAAGATGCCGCCCGACAGATACAGCCCTTCCAGCGCGGTATTGGCCTCGGGGTCGATCTCGACGGTGCAGGAGAGGGTAAAGCGCCCCTCGGGCAGCGCCCTGTCGCCGATGGTCAGCGCCTCCCCGCCGATCGCCAGCGCCTCGGGCGGCACCGCCGCGCCGTCGATGCAGACCGAAAGGGTGTGCAGCCCCGCCCCGCCGTCCAGCACCAGAGGCCCCGGCCCCGTGCGTTCCAGCGCCAGTTCCGAGCGAACGCAGCTGCCCCGCGGGGCCAGCGTGATGTCCAGACGCGTTTCGATCAGGCGGAAGGGCCAGGGGCGGTAATCGGCAAGAAAGCGGGTTTCGGCCATTGGTTGCGTCCCTCGGGGGAAAATGTTTGGAGTGCGGAACTTGTACTATTGGCGCGTGTTAAGCGCAGGATAAGCGGGTCGCAAGCACACCTTCCCCGACCGGGAACAGGCAGGCGGGCGATCCGGCAGTCAGCAGATTTTCAAGGAGACCATGATGGCCAACTACGATCCGAACGATCCCCGCCGCACCGACGCAACCGATCCGCATCGTCCGGTCGATCCCAGCGGCCGGTCCACTGTGGTGACCGAAACCTATGTCGAGCCGGTCGAGAAGAAGGCCTCGCCCCTGCCGCTGATCATCGGTATCCTGCTGGCGCTGGCGCTTGCCTGGTGGCTGCTGTCCACCTTCATGGGCAACAAAGAGACGACCGCCGACACCACCACGACCACGACCACCGCCCCGGCGACGACCACGACCACCACCCCGGCCACCACCACCACGGCACCGGCTGCGGCGACCACCACCACGACGACCGATACCGCGCCGGCCGCGAGCTCGACCTCCAGCACCACGACCGCGCCTGCCGCCACGACGACCGCTCCTGCCGCCACCACCGGCGCGGCTGACAGCGCGGCCAGCTCGACCTCGGGGACCACGACCACCACCACGACCGCCCCGGTCACGACGCCTTCGTCGAACTAAGGCAGACGGGCCCAGACTGCCCCGCCGGATGTGCCGGCACGGGGCAGCCTATCCCCCGCCCCATCATGGAACAGCCGCGCATCCCTGCGCGGCTGTTTTTTTTGCGCCAGCCCCATGCCCCTTGCGCCGCCCTGCCGCGCCCGGCTGCTTGCGCAGCTTGGTTGCCCGGTCATAATGAAGCCCCGGGATGGGTCATGAGGAGGCGGCGCGTTGAGAGTTGGGGCCTTGAAGGAAACCGCGAGCGGCGAGGCGCGCGTTGCCATTACGCCGTCCTCGGCCGGTCATCTGCAGAAACTCGGCCATGAGGTTCATGTCGAATCGGGCGCCGGATCGCGCGCAGGCTTTTCGGATGCCGCCTATCAGCGCGCGGGCGTGACGGTGCATCAGACCCCTGCCGCGCTGGTCGGGGCGGTCGATGTGGTGGCCAAGGTGCGCCCCCCGACCGAGGGCGAACTGGCGCAGATGCGGCCGGGCCAGACGCTGATCTCGTTCTTCTATCCCGGCCAGAACGCCGATCTGCTGGAAACCGCGCGCGAACGCGGCGTTACCGCGATCGCGATGGACATGGTCCCGCGCATCAGCCGCGCGCAAAAGATGGACGCCCTGTCCTCGATGGCCAATATCGCCGGCTATCGCGCGGTGATCGAGGCGGCCAATAATTTCGGCCGCTTCTTTACAGGGCAGGTCACGGCGGCGGGCAAGGTGCCGCCGGCCAAGGTGCTGATCGTCGGTGCCGGGGTCGCTGGCCTTGCCGCGATCGGTGCGGCGACCAGCCTGGGCGCGCAGGTCCATGCCTTCGACGTGCGCCCCGAGGTTGCCGAGCAGATCGAGTCCATGGGGGCCGAGTTCGTCTATCTCGACTTCAAGGACCAGTTGCAGGATGGCGCCGCCACCGGCGGCTATGCCGCCCCGTCAAGCCCCGAGTTCCGCGAGGCGCAGCTTGCCCGCTTTCGCGAACTGGCGCCCGAGATGGACATCGTCATCACCACGGCGCTGATCCCCGGCCGCCCGGCCCCCAAGCTGTGGACCGAGGACATGGTCGCGGCGATGAAGCCGGGCAGCGTCATCGTGGACCTGGCTGCCGAACGGGGCGGCAACTGCGACCTGACCGTCCCGGACGAAAAGATTGTGACCGAGAACGGCGTCACGATCATCGGCTATACCGACTTTCCGTCGCGCATGGGCGCGCAGGCCTCCGAGCTTTACGGCAACAACATCCGTCACATGCTGGCCGACCTGACGCCCGCCAAGGACGGCACGGTTGTCCACAACATGGAAGACGATGTGATCCGCAGCGCGACCGTGACCCGCGATCACGATGTCACCTGGCCGCCGCCCCCGCCCAAGGTGCAGGCCATCGCCGCGCAGAAACCCAAGGAAAAGCCGCGCGAGCCGACCGCAGAGGAGCGCCGCGCAGCCGAGATCGCGGCCTTCCGCGCGCAGACCCGCGGGCAGGTGACGATGCTGGGCGCGGGCGCGGCGCTGATGCTGCTGATCGGGTTGTTCGCGCCGGCCTCGTTCCTGTCGCACTTCATCGTCTTCGTGCTGGCCTGCTTCATCGGCTTCAGCGTGATCTGGAACGTCGCCCATTCGCTGCACACGCCGCTGATGGCGGTAACGAACGCGATTTCGTCCATCGTGATCCTGGGCGCATTGATGCAGATCGGGTCGGGTTCGGCATGGGTGATGATCCTTGCCGCGCTGGCGGTGCTGATGACGGCGGTCAACATCTTCGGGGGCTTTCTGGTCACGCGCCGGATGCTCGCCATGTTCCAGAAATCATGAAGAGGGGGTGACCGCATGGAAACCACTGTGATCACCACCACGCCCGGCCTGGCGCCGGTCGTCACGCCGGCGCATGGCGCCTCCGCCCTGCTGGACGCCTTGCCCTCTTATGGCTTCACCACCGCCGCCTATGTCGTTGCGGCGGTGCTGTTCATCCTGTCGCTGGGCGGGCTGTCGGGGCAGGAAAGCGCAAAGCGGGCGATCTGGTACGGCATCGCCGGCATGGCGCTGGCCGTGCTGGCGACGCTGTTCGGCCCAGGTCTGGGCCATTGGTGGCTGTCGGTCATCATGATCGCGCTGGGCGGGGGGATCGGCTATGTTCTGGCCACCCGCGTGCAGATGACCGAAATGCCCCAGCTGGTCGCGGCGATGCACAGCCTGGTGGGGCTGGCGGCCGTGTTCATCGGCCTTGACGCGCAGATCGAGCTGGGCCGCGTGGTGCGGGCAAGGCTGAACGGGGTGACGGATGTCTTTCACGGCTTTGCCGCCGTGCTGGCCCACAAGACCCCCGCCGAGATCGCGATGCTCAAGGTCGAGGTGGCGCTGGGCGTCTTCATCGGCGCGGTGACATTCACCGGCTCGGTCGTCGCCTATGGCAAGCTGGCCGGACGGATCGACGGCAAGCCCAGGAAGCTGCCCGGCGGGCACATGCTGAACCTGGGCGCGGCGCTGCTCTCGCTGCTGCTGGTGGTCCTCTATGTCGGCGGGATCGGCTCGCCCATGCTGTGGCTGCTGCTGCTGACGCTGGCGGCCGGGTTCATCGGCTGGCATCTCATCATGGGGATCGGCGGGGCGGACATGCCGGTCGTCGTGTCGATGCTGAACAGCTATTCCGGCTGGGCGGCGGCGATGATCGGCTTTACCCTGTCCAACGACCTGCTGATCGTGGTGGGCGCGCTGGTCGGATCGTCCGGGGCGATCCTCAGCTATATCATGTGCAAGGCGATGAACCGGTCCTTCGTCAGCGTGATCCTGGGCGGGTTCGGCGGTGCCGCGACCGGCGAGGCGATGGCGATCGAGGGCGAGCAGATCGCCATCGACGCCGACGGCGTTGCCGCCGCGCTGAACGAGGCCGACAGCGTCATCATCGTTCCCGGCTATGGCATGGCTGTCGCGCAGGCGCAGCAATCGGTCAGCGAGCTGACGCGCAAGCTGCGCGCTGCCGGCAAGACCGTGCGCTTTGCGATCCATCCGGTCGCAGGCCGCCTGCCGGGGCACATGAACGTCCTGCTGGCCGAGGCCAAGGTGCCTTACGACATCGTTCTGGAAATGGACGAGATCAACGAGGATTTCCCCGATACCGATGTGGTGATCGTCATCGGGTCGAACGACATCGTGAACCCCGCCGCGCAGGAAGATCCCAACAGCCCCATCGCCGGCATGCCGGTTCTTGAGGTCTGGAAGGCCAAGCATGTCTTTGTCAGCAAGCGCGGGCAGGGGACCGGCTATTCCGGGATCGAGAACCCGCTGTTCTACAAGGAAAACACCCGCATGTTCTATGGCGATGCCAAGAAGTCGATCGACGCGCTGCTGCCGATGATCGACTAAGGCCCCCGAGGGCCCGCATGACAAAGGCCCCTGCCATGGCAGGGGCCTTTTTCGCTTCCTTGCTCAGGGATTGATCTGGATCGGCGTGCCGTCGCGGACCATCGCATAGATGTCCTCGATCTCGGGGTCGGTCACGGCGATGCAGCCCACCGTCCAGTCGCGCCTGGTCTTTGAAAGCGCCTGCCCTTCCGGTCCCTGGCCGTGGATGAAGATGTCGCTGCCCGCCCGCATCCCCAGCGCCGCCGCATTCGCCTCGTCCTGCGGGTTGGGGTAGGAAATGCCCAGCGACAGGTGATAGCGGCTGTCGGGGTTGCGGCGGTCGATGTAATACAGCCCCTCGGGCGTCCGGCCGTCGCCCTCGAACTGCTTGTGGCCGATCGGCTCGTTGCCAAGTCCCACATTATAGGTCTTGATGATCGTGTTCCCCGACAGGAACAGCATCTGGCGGGCCGACTTGTTGACGATGATCTGCGTCACGGGCGGGCCGGAGTAGGTCTTGAACTTGCCTGCCCCGCACGAGGCGACCAGCGCCACCAGAACCCCGGCAGCCAGCAGTTTGAGAATACGTATCATGATGTTCCCCGTTTGGCGCAAAGCTGCCCGACGCGCTGCGCAGGCGCAACGGCGCCCCGTTCACGATGCGCTGACGCAGGGCGGATGCGGCGGGTGCTTGCACCGGCAGGCAGGGCTTGGCAAGCCGGTGCCGTGACGACATGGCGGCCAGCCGCCCCCAACCCTTTGCAGGAGAGTGCCGATGACTGCCGCCCCGATCCCGTCCCCGGCTGATGCCGCCTGCTCGCGCAGGGATTGCCGCTGATGGACAAGGCGCTGACGATGTATGGCCTGTCGCATTGTTCGACCTGTCAAAAGGCCGTTGCCGCGCTGGAGGAAGCCGGCTGGCAGATCGCCTTTCGCGACGTTGCCGCCGAGCCGCTGTCGATAGGGGAACGGCAGGCGCTGCTGCAGGCATTCGGCGACCGGCTCGTCAACCGCGCCAGTCTGACATGGCGCGCCATGTCGGATGCCGAACGCGTGGCCGACCCGGTTCAGATGCTGGGGGCGCGCCCCTCGGTGATGAAGCGTCCGGCGATCGTCGCGGGCGAGCTGCGGCTGCTTGGCTGGACGGCCAATGTCAAACGCGCGCTGGGCCTTTCCGCCTGATCCTCAGGCGATATAGCGATCGCCGCGGTGGTTGATGGCGATCACGAGGTTCAGCACCGCGGCGCCCAGCGCCGACCACAGAACCCGTTGCCAAGGCAGGACCAGAAAGGCCCCTGCGAACAGCACCGTGTCAAAACCCATCTGCACCCAGCCCGCCTTGATGCCAAGCCTGTCCTGCAAATCCATGGCCACCGAGCCGATGCCGCCCAGGCTGGTGCGGTGGCGGAACAGCGCCAGCAGCCCCGCGCCAGAGATCGCGCCCGCCAGCACCGCGGCCGCCCCCGGATGCAGCGCGCGGAAGCCGACCAGCGAAGGCAGCGCCATGCTGACGCCCACCATCAGCAGCACGGCGGCAATGGTGCGGCGCAGGAAGCCTGCCCCGAACCGGCGATAGCCAAAGCCATAGAAGGGCAGGCTCAGCACCAGATAGACCGGACCGAAACCAAAGCCCGTGGCCTGCGCGATCAGCAGCGACAGCCCCGCCAGTTGTCCGGTGATCAACCCCGCCGAGCCAAGAAGAAAAGCGCCGAAGGCGCTCATCACCGCGCCGAAGGCGATCCCCTGGGCGTCTTCGGCGCGCGAATGGGGATGCGGCGGGGTGGGGCGCGGGATGGCGGCGTTGGTCACGGGCAGGCCAGGCCCCCTGCCGAGCATGCTGTCCACTGCGCACCCCTGCGGGGGCGGCAAGAGGATGCAGCGCCATGGCTGCGTTCTTGCACGGCCCGGTTTGCGTCCCGCCCTACAGCGGCCCTGTGCCTGTGCGCCCGCACCGCCTGGCCGAGGCTTTCCAGCAAGGCCGGCGCTGATCCCTGACGGCGCGTGCAACGGGGGTGCCGCGCCGGGCAAGCTGTCGCATAGCGCAAGGGCCGCTCGCCCAGCCGCCGCAGATCAGCGCGTTGCCTTGTTCCTGCGGATGCCGGTCGGGCGGGCGTCAGGTGGGCCAGGCCATCTCTGCGCCCCGCGGTGACAGGGCAAAGCCGCAGATCGGGGTCACGCGACGCCCTCATCAGCCGGTCAGACCTGCAAGGCGGGCGATCCTTTCGGACAGCAGACGGAACAGGCCGTCGCGGTCCACGTCCCTGATGAACAGGGCGTTGGGCCTGCGGTCCGTCACGCCCCACCAGTCGGCAACGGTCATCCCGCGGGTCCAGCGGCCCTCTGTCTCGATCTCGACATTGATGCGCCGGCCTGAAAACAGCGCAGGGGCGATCAGCCAGGCGACGGCGCATGGATCATGCAGCGGCGCCCCTTCGCTGCCGTATTTGGCGCGATCGAAGCGTTCGAAAAAGCCGGTCCAGCTTGCCGCCACCGCGCCCACATGGCCCAGCCGGCCGATCTCCTCGATCCAGGACGGGCTGGTCAGCGCCTTGTGCGTCACGTCCAGGGGAATCACGACCAGGTCGATGCCGGATGCAAAGACCTCGGCGGCGGCGACCGGATCGACAAAGATGTTGAACTCGGCCGCCGGGGTCACGTTGCCGACCTCGAAATAGGCGCCGCCCATCAGGACGATGCGCTGCACCCGGCTGGCGATGTCGGGCGCATGGCGCAGGGCGGTTGCGATATTGGTCAGAGGGCCGACGGCAACCAGGGTAACGGTTCCGGCGGGTTCTCTGCGCAGGGTGTCGATGATGAAATCGACCCCGTTCCGGTCCTGCACGCGAATCGACGGCTCGGGCAGGGCGATTCCGTCCAGCCCGGTCTGTCCATGGACATGTTCGGCGGTGACAAGAGAGCCGTCCAGCGGGGCCGCGCAGCCCGCGAACACCGGCAGATCGGGCCGCCCGGCCAATTCGCAGACCGCCAGTGCGTTCCGCACGGTCAGCGGCAGCGGCACGTTCCCGGCGACGGCAGTGATCCCCAGGACATCGAGCTCATCCGAGCCGAGCGCGAGCAGGATCGCGACGGCATCGTCCTGCCCCGGATCGGTGTCGATGATGATCTTTTGCGCCATGTGTGACCGCGATGCCGGTGATAGGCCATCATGCGCCATGAGGCGCGCCTGGGAAAGATCCACTCATCCACTGACTAAAGGGGGCCGGCTGCCGACGCATCTTGCCCGCATTCCGCCGCTCGAAGGCCGCGTCGCGCGGGGGGCGGGACAAACAGCCGGCACCATGCGCAGGGCGTGGGACAGTTCCGGTGCCTTACGCCCCGACCGCCATACGCTCTGCCTGTGCCGTCTCCTGGGGATCGCGCAGCACATAGCCGCGACCCCATACCGTCTCGATGTGGTTCTCGCCGCCCAGCGCTTCGCTGAGTTTCTTGCGCAGCTTGCAGATGAACACGTCGATGATCTTCAGTTCCGGCTCGTCCATCCCGCCGTAAAGATGGTTTAGGAACATTTCCTTTGTCAGGGTGGTGCCCTTGCGCAGGCTGAGCAGTTCGAGGATCTGGTATTCCTTGCCGGTCAGGTTGACGGGCCTGCCCTCTACCTCGACCGAGCGGGCGTCGATGTTGACGACCATCCGGCCGGTGCGAATCACCGCCTGGCTGTGGCCCTTGGATCGCCGGATGATCGCCTGGATGCGGGCGATCAGTTCCTCGCGGTGAAACGGCTTGGTCATGTAGTCATCCGCCCCGAAGCCGAAGCCGCGCAGCTTGACTTCGGTGTCGTCCGAGCCGGTCAGGATCAGGACCGGCGTATCCACGCGGGCGACGCGGATCTGGCGCAGGACCTCGATCCCGTTCATGTCCGGCAGGTCCAGATCCAGCAGGATCAGGTCATAATCATACAGCTTTGCCAGATCGACGCCTTCCTCGCCCATGTCGGTAAGATAGACGTTGAAATTCGCATGGTTCAGCATCAGTTCGATGCTGCGCGCGGTCGTCGGGTCATCCTCGACCAGCAAAATCCGCATGGTTGTCCCCTTCGTGGTTCGCCGTTCAAGCCACCCTTGCAACCTAATGGTTAATTTCAGGTTAGCGGGTCAACACCGAGGGTTGTCCCTTCGCCCCGATTGCGGCGGATTGCCTTGACCTTCAGCCCGCCTGCGCCGTGCCGGGCGACCGCCGCCATCCAGCCGGACAGTTCCTCGTCGGTCAGCTGATAGCGATCCACCGCCTCGTCCCGTGTCAGCAGCCCGTGTTCAATGGCATGCACGACCAGCGCCTTGCGGCGCGCCACCCAGCGTTCAGCGCCGCTGGGCAGATCGGCGAGGGTCAGGATGGTGCCATCGGGCAGGGTGGCCAGGCGCGGGCCCGGGGTCTTTCGGACAAACATGGCAACCTCCTGCATCTTTTCGGTCCCTGTCTTGTCACAGGGCCGTTAAATGGCAGTGAATGACAGTTGCCCGTTTCGGTTGAAAACCACAGCATTTTCGCTATATCGGCAAGATTGCCGTGCCGCCGTGCCCTTCTTTCCGGACCATTCCCCGTGACCCTGCTTGACCCGCGCCCGACCGCGTCTGCCGTGAATTCGCTGGGTTTCAACCGCCCGCCTGCCGAAACGCGGGTTGTCGTCGCCATGTCGGGGGGGGTCGACAGTTCCGTCGTTGCCGCGATGCTCAAGGCCGAGGGATATGACGTCATCGGTGTGACGCTGCAGCTTTATGATCATGGCGCGGCGCTGAAGAAAAAGGGCGCCTGCTGCGCCGGGCAGGATATTCACGACGCCCGCCGCGTAGCTGAACGGATCGGCATCCCGCATTACGTGCTGGATTATGAAAACCGTTTCCGCGAATCGGTCATTGAGGAATTTGCGGATGCCTATCTGGCCGGGGCAACGCCGGTGCCCTGCATTCGCTGCAACGAACGGGTCAAGTTCCGCGATCTACTTCAGACCGCGCGAGAGCTGGATGCCGACTGCATGGCGACGGGGCATTACATCCGCCGCATCGAGGGGCCGGGCGGGGCCGAGCTGCACATGGCGGCCGATCCGGCGCGCGATCAGAGCTATTTCCTGTTCTCGACCACGCAGGAGCAGGTGGATTTCCTGCGCTTTCCCCTGGGCGGGCTGGCCAGCAAGGCCGAGACGCGCGCCCTTGCCGCGCGCTTTGGCCTGGCGGTTGCGGACAAGCCCGACAGCCAGGACATCTGCTTTGTCCCCGAGGGCGACTATGCTGCCGTGATCGAACGGCTGCGGCCGGGCGCCGCGGAACCGGGCGAGATCGTCGATACCGAGGGGCGCGTGCTGGGCCGCCACCGGGGGGTGATCCACTATACGATCGGGCAGCGCCGCGGCCTTGGCATCGGGGGCTTGGGCGAGCCGCTGTATGTCCTGCGGCTTGACCCGGTTGCCCGGCAGGTCGTCGTGGGCCCGCGCGAGGCGCTGGCTACCCGCGTCGTTCCCGTGGCCGAGGTGAACTGGCTGGGCGAGGGCGCGCTGGCTGACAGGCCCGAGCGCGAGATCATGGTGCGCATCCGATCAACCCGCCCGCCGGCGCCCGCGATCCTGCGCCCGGCCGGTCCCGGTCGTGCCACGGTCGAGCTTGCGGCCGCCGAGGAAGGGGTCAGCCCCGGCCAGGCCTGCGTCTTTTACGATCCGTCCTCCACACGGGTGCTGGGCGGGGGCTGGATCACCATCACGGAGTCGCGGCGATGAGCGAGCTGACCGAAATCACCCTTACCATGAATGATGGGCAAGCGGCCCGGCTGGCCGACTGGCAGGGCAAGGCCGTCCTGCTGGTCAATGTCGCCTCGGCCTGCGGCCTGACGCCCCAGTATCAGGGGCTTGAGGCGCTTTATCGTGCGCGCAAGGCGCAGGGGCTGGTGGTGCTGGGCGTGCCCGCCAATGATTTCCTGGGGCAGGAACCGGGCACCGATGCCGAGATCCGGGATTTCTGCACCACGCGCTATGATGTCACCTTTCCTCTGGCCGCCAAGACTGTGGTCAGCGGGGCAGACAAGCACCCGCTTTATGCCGCGCTGATCGGCGCGCTGCCCGCTGCCGAGGGCGAAGGACCATGGCGCGCCCGGCTGCAGGGCCATGGCCTTGCTGTGAACCCGGCCCCCGAGCTGCAGTGGAACTTTGAAAAGTTCCTGATCGGCCGCGACGGCACGCCCCTTGCACGGTTTGCCCCCGACGTGGCGGCTGACGATCCGCGCCTTGTGGCGGCCATCGACCGCGCGCTTGCCGGCTGACCGGCAGCGCCTGTCAGGCGGCGGCCGATGCGGTATCGCGAATGCGCCGCACCATCGCCCGCAATCCGTTCGATCGCTGGGCGGACAGGTGTTCGTCGAGCCCCAGCCGGGCCAGCTCGGCCGGGGCATCGACGCCGGCGACCTCGCCCACCGGCAGGCCGGCATACAGCGCATGAACGACCGCGATCAGCCCCCGGACGATCAGCGCATCGCTGTCTCCGGTGAAATCGAACCGGCCATCCTCGATCCGCGGCAGGATCCAGACCTGGCTGGCGCAGCCCTCGACCCGCGTGGCGGGCACCTGCAGGGCCGGGTCCATCTCGGGCAGGGCGCGGCCAAGCTCGATCAGGTGGCGATAGCGATCCTCCCAGTCGTCGAGGAAGGCGAAGGTCTCGGCAATGTCTTCGAAGGCGGGCGCAGCCATGACGCAGTCCTTTCGCTCGGCCCCTTGCTTCGGGCGCTCAGTCCGTCCGCTCGGTCTTGCTGGATAGCGCGGCAGGCCCGCAAGGTCAAAGCGCCCCTCTTTCGGCAGGGCGCGGGATCGCCTATCACCGGCCTGACGCTGATTGGAAAGGCCGCGCGATGAACCGACCCGTTTCGATGCTGTGCCTGTGCGCGGTGCTTGCCGGATGCAGCGGCGGCGGCAGCGGCCTGAACCCGATGCGCTGGTTCGGGGGCGGCGCCCCCAAAAAGCCGCAATCACTCGAACCGAAGGGCGGGTACCGCACTGTCGACGACAAGCGTCTGCCGGTGCCGCAGATCCTCTCTGCCCGGTGGGAGCCGACGACCGAGGGCCGGCTGCTGGTTGTGACCGCGATTGCGCCCACCAAGGGGTGGTGGAATGTTGAAATGATCACCCAGACGCCCCAGCCCACCGGTCGCACACGTCCTGACGCGGACGGCATCCTGCGCCTGCGGCTGGTCGGCCTGCCGCCGCCCCCCGGCAGCCCGGCCGCGCGCGAGATCGCCCGGCCGGAAACGGACATGCTGACCGTCGCCTTTCCCATCAGCAACGCGGCTTTGGCCACGATGGACCAGGTCACCGTCAGCGCCGCAAACAACGCCGTGTCGCTGAAGGTCTGAGCGGGCGCCTATCCCATCCGGCGCAGATAGGTCCATGTCGGCACCCGCGCGTCGCGCGCCACCGACCAGCTTTCCGCGTCGCCCAGATAGGAAAAGCCCGTATTGGTCAGCACCCTGGCCGAACCGGGATTATCCTGGAACACTTCGGCAAACAGCGTGCGCGAGCCATGCGGGTTGGCATTGACGAGCGCCTGTACAGCCTCGGTCGCAAGGCCCGTGTTCCAGAAGCCCGGCCCGATCCAGAAACCAAGCTCGGACTGATGCGGTTCGATCCGGGTCAGCGAAACCACCCCCAGCAATTCGCCAAGGCCCGAGGCCGAGGCGTCGATCGCCCAGACATCCTCGTTTCGTTCCGGGTTCAGCGCGCGTTCGACATATTGTTCGGCGGCGCCCGGCGGCAGCGGGTGGGGGATGGCGCGGGTGCCCTGCGCCACGCGGCGGTCGGCCGTGTAAAGCCGGATCAGCCCCGTGTCCGAACGGCGCAGCGGGCGCAGCAGGAAGCGTTCGGTCTGCACGTCCTGCTGCGGGGCGCAGGAAACTTTGGTGTCATCCATGGCAATGCCTTTGCAAAAGCCCGGCCCGGCCTGCCGGCCGACACCCGGAAGACCATGCGACAAGGGGGACCGGCTCCGCCGATCCCCCTTTCAGGCCCTGTGGTCGATCGGCTTACTCGGCCGCGCTGGCGGCGGGCTGGACGGAAATGAAGGTCCGCCCCTTGAGGCCCTTGCGGAACGTCACAGTGCCCGTGGTCAGGGCAAACAGCGTATGATCGCGGCCCATGCCGACACCGGCGCCCGGCCACCACTGGGTGCCGCGCTGGCGCACGATGATGTTGCCCGGAATCACCGCTTCGCCGCCGAACAGCTTGACGCCAAGGCGCCGGCCAGCCGAATCGCGGCCGTTGCGGGACGAGCCGCCTGCTTTCTTGTGTGCCATGGCTCAGTTCTCCTGCGAGGTGGTGGCGGTTTCGGCCGACTTTTCAGCCGCCTCGCCGCTGGCGACGCGGCGGGACATCTCGGCCTGGTCGGTCTTGTTCATGGCGAAACGGTCATCGCCCTGCACATGCGGACCCTTGCCCGACCGGGCGCCCACGGCAACCTTGACGGCCGAGCTGTCAGCCCCCGATTCCAGCAGGTCGGTGACGCGCAGCAGCGTCAGTTGCTGGCGATGGCCGCGGGTGCGCTGCGACGAATGCTTCCGGCGGCGCTTGTGATAGGTGATGACCTTGTCGGCCTTGATCGTGTCGATGACCTCGGCCACGACGCCGGCACCCTGGACCAGCGGCGCGCCGATGGCCGAACCGATCATCAGGATCTGGTCGAAGCGGACCTTCTCACCGGCCTCGGCGGCCAGTTTCTCGACGCGCAGCACGTCGCCGGGCTGAACCCGATACTGCTTGCCGCCCGTCTTGAGGACTGCGAACATCTTGGTCGTCTTTCTTTCCTGCCGCGTCCTGTGGCCCCGGTTTCCCGGCGTTTCAGGGGCCTTCGCCCCTTGCCCTCGGACTGCGCGCCCCCTGCGGGGCGATGTTTCAAATGAACGACCGGCCAAGGCGGTGCCCGGCCGGATCGCGCTTATATGACCAGTCCCGCGGTCCGAGTCAACCGGGAGGAATGGCGCTTGCCAGCCTAGTGGGCCAGCATTTCATGCAGGATGCCCTGGGCATCCAGCTTTGCCGGGTAATAGGTCGGCCAGTTGGTCAGCTCGGCCAGGACGGCTGCCCGGTCATCGCCCCAGTAGAGGTGATAGTGCCCGACCTTTTCCGGCGCGATGCGGTGGTCGCTGAACTGGATGAAGCCGGGCGCCGACGCATCGCCCCCGGTCTTGCGAAAGCTGTAGCGGACGCCGCGGTTGCCCTTGGCATAGGTCAGGATCTCGTGCCCGTCCGGGGCATAGATGCCCTTTGCCGCGATCGGGCCGCGGTGGAACGTGACCGTGTCGCCATGGATCTCGATCCGGTCCACGTCCGTCTTGTAGCCCGTTTCGTAATAGGCCTTGTATGCGGCGGCCGTCTTGTCGCCCTTGGTTTTCGCCTTCGCCTCCATCACGGGGTCAAGCGTACCGTCGCGCAGATAGGGATAGACCGATTGCCAGTCGCCTTCCCAGTCGGACAGGGGGCGGGGTTTCACCTGCTCGTCGGCGAAGTATCCCTCGTGAACGCCGCCCTTGGCCGCCGGCGCAGAGGCGTGCCCCTGGCCATGTTCGTGGTGATGATCATGGTGGGTGGCGGGCGCGGCGGGGGACTGGGCCGCAAGCGGGCCGGCGCATAGCAGCAGTGCGGCAACAGATGGGATCAGCTGTCGAATCATCAGGAACTATCCTCTCCAAAGAAAGGATAGGTTATAACATAACAGACCGGGTGCCAATCCCGCCGGGGGGGGCTTATCCCTCGGCGCGTTCGGCCAGCGCCAGCCACTCCTCCTCTGCCGCGGCCAGCGCAGCCTGCCGCTCGGCCAGCCCCTCGGAGGCCTTGGCGAACTTGGCGGGCGCGGTCTGGAACAGGTCGGGCTGGGACAGAAAGGCGTTCAGCTTGCCGATTTCGGCTTCCAGCCTTTCGATGATGCCGGGCAGGGCTTCCAGCCGGTGCCGTTCGGTAAAGCTCAGCCCCGCGCGCAGGTCAGGCCGGGCGCCAGCCGCCGCTGGCTGGGCGGCCGCCGCGGCGGGGCGGGCGGACGGCCGCGGGGCAGGGGCCTCGGCCTCGGGCGCATCCTCGCCCCGCTGGGCGCGATAATCGCTCCACCCGCCGGCATAGGTCACGGCGCGGCCGTCGCCTTCCATGGCCACGGTCGTGTCGGCCACACGGTCGATGAAGTCGCGGTCATGGCTGACCAGCAGCACCGTGCCGTCATATTCGCCCAGGATGTCCTGAAGCAGATCGAGCGTCTCGATGTCCAGATCGTTTGTCGGTTCGTCCAGCACCAGCAGGTTGGATGGCCGCGCCATGATCTGCGCCAGCAGCAGCCGCGCCTTTTCCCCGCCCGACAGGCTGCCCACAGGGGCACGGGCCTGCGCATCGTCGAACAGGAAGTCCTTGAGATAGGCAACGACATGCCGGGGCGTGCCGCGCACCATCACCTGGTCGGATCGCCCCGAGACGCGCATCTGCGGATCGCCCGTCAGCGCATCCCACAAGGAAACGCTGTCGTCGATGCGCGCGCGAGCCTGGTCGAAGACCGCGATTTCCAGATTCGTGCCGAAGGTCACACTGCCCTCGTCGGGCACGATCTCGCCGGTCAGCATCTTGATCAGGGTCGTCTTGCCCGCCCCGTTCGGGCCGACAAAGGCGATGCGGTCGCCGCGCATGACGCGCAGGTCGAAGGGGCGCAGGATCACCCGCGCGCCGAAGGCCTTGGCAATGCCCTTTGCCTCGATCACGCGCTTGCCCGACTGCTGCCCGCTGTCCAGCGCCATCGCGGCGGTGCCCTGGCGGCGGATCTGCGCGGCCCGTTCCTGCCGCAGCGCGGCCAGCGCCCGTACTCGGCCCTGGTTGCGCTTGCGCCGGGCGCTGATGCCCTCGACGGCCCAACGGGCCTCGGCCTTGATCTTGCGATCAAGCTTGTGGCGGGCCTCGTCCTCGGCGGCCCAGGTTTCCTCGCGCCAGTCCTCGAACGCCTCGAAGCCCTTGTCCTGCCGGCGCACCGCGCCGCGGTCGATCCACAGCGTCGCCCGCGTGAGGCGGCGCAGGAAGGCGCGGTCATGCGAGATCAGCACGAAGGCCGCGCGGGTATCAGACAGCTGCTGTTCCAGCCAGCCGATCGCCTGGATGTCGAGATGGTTGGTCGGCTCGTCCAGCAGCATCAGATCCGGCGCCTCGGCCAGCAGCCGCGCCAGTGCCGCACGCCGCCGTTCCCCGCCCGAGGCGGTGGCCACGGGCCGCGCGGCATCGAACCCCAGCCCCTCGGCCGCGGCGGCCACGCGCCATGCCTCGGCCTCGCCCAGGCCCGCGGCGGCGAAATCGCCCAGCGTCGCAAAGCCCGAAAGGTCGGGATCCTGTTCCATATAGCCCACGCGGGTGCCGGCGGGCACGATCACCTCGCCCCGGTCGGGTTCGACCAGCCCGGCCATGACCTTCATCAGCGTGGACTTGCCCGAACCGTTGCGGCCGACAAGGGCGACGCGGTCGCCCTCCTGCACGGTCAGCGACAGATCGTCGAACACCGGGTTGCCGCCGAAGGTCAGCGAGATGCCGGTCAGTTGCAGAAGGGGTGCGCGCGCCATGACCGGGGCGAGTATCGGCGCACCGCCTGCCCGTCAACCGGGTGCGGGCCGGGGCGCCCGGCCGCGCTGGACAATGGCGATGCCCGCTTTGTAAGACCGGCGGGCGCCAGCAGGCGAAAGGAAAGCAGATGGCATCGCGGGGCACCACGGCGGATGGCGGGGGCGGCGGGGTTCCTGCGGCCGAGGCGGCGGCGCTGCGCGCCCGGCTTGAGGCGGCAAACCTCGCCTATCACCGCGACGATGCGCCGATCATGAGCGATGCCGAATACGACGCGCTCAAGCGCCGGCTCGCCGCGCTCGAGACGGCCGACCCGGCGCTGGCAAGCCTGGACAGCCCCACGCAGAAGGTCGGGGCCACGCCGTCGGAAAAATTCGCCAAGGTGCGGCACGCCCAGCGGATGATGTCGCTGGAAAACGCCTTTTCCGCCGATGACGTGGCCGAGTTTGCAGCCCGCATCCGCAGCTTTCTGAACCTGCCCGGCGATGCCCCCCTGGCCTTTACCGCCGAGCCCAAGATCGACGGTCTGTCGCTGTCGCTGCGCTATCAGGGGGGGCGGCTGGTGCAGGCGGCCACGCGCGGGGACGGCACGACGGGCGAGAACGTGACCGCCAATGCCTTGACGATTGCCGACATCCCGCAGGTGCTGGACGGCGCGCCCGATACGCTCGAGGTGCGGGGCGAGGTCTATATGTCACATGCCGATTTCGCCGCCCTGAACGCCGAAGGGGCCGATCGGGTCTTTGCCAACCCGCGCAACGCAGCCGCCGGCTCGTTGCGCCAGCTGGACTCGGCGATCACCGCGCGCCGGCCGCTGCGCTTTTTCGCCTATGGCTGGGGGGCGCTGTCCGCGCCGCTGGCCGATACGCAGTCGGGCGCGATCGCGCGGCTGGCGGCGCTGGGCTTTCCGACGACGCAGCCGCGGCTGTGCGCCGGGCTTGACGGCCTGCTGGCCTATTGGGCCGAAACCGAACAGCGCCGCGCGACGCTGGGCTATGACATCGACGGGGTCGTCTACAAGGTTGACGACCTGGCGTTGCAGGCGCGGCTTGGCTTTCGTGCCACCACGCCCCGCTGGGCGCTGGCGCACAAGTTTCCGGCCGAACTGGCCTGGACGACGCTTGAGCGGATCGAGATCCAGGTCGGCCGCACCGGCGCGCTGTCCCCCGTGGCGCGGCTGTCGCCCGTCACGGTGGGGGGCGTCGTGGTCTCCAACGCCACGTTGCACAACGAGGATTACATCGCCGGCCGCGACAGCCGCGGCCAGCCGATCCGCGAGGGGCGCGACATCCGGCCCGGCGACTGGGTGCAGGTCTATCGCGCCGGGGACGTGATCCCCAAGATCGCCGATGTGGACCTGTCGCGGCGCACCGATCCCGAACCCTATGCCTTTCCCATGACCTGCCCCGAATGCGGCAGCGAGGCGATCCGCGAGCCGGGCGATTCCGTGCGCCGCTGCACCGCGGGGCTGGGCTGCCCCGCCCAGGCGATCGAGCGGCTGCGCCATTTCGTATCCCGCGCCGCCTTTGACATCGAGGGGCTGGGCGCGAAGCAGATCGAGGCATTCTTTGCCGACGCGGCCTTGCCGGTGCGCGAGCCGGCCGACATCTTCACCCTGGCCGAACGCGATGCGGCAGGCTTTGCCCGCCTGGGCAACCGCCACGGCTGGGGCGAGCGGTCCGCCGACAACCTGTTCCGCGCCATCGACGAGCGGCGGTCCATCCCGCTGGCGCGGCTGATCTTTGCGCTGGGCATCCGCCATGTGGGCGAGGTGGCGGCCGCAACGCTCGCCCGCCATTACGGCACATGGGATGCCTTCGTCGCTGCCATGGACGCCGCCGCACCCGCGGCCGCGCGCCACCGTGCCGCCGACGAGGCCGAGACGGCCGAGCGTGCCGATGCCGCCGCGGCGGGGCGGCGGGCGGCCGTCAAGGCCGCCCGCGATGCGGCCTGGGCCGCGGTCCCCTTGCCCGAGGGCGCCCGCGCCGCTTGGGACGCCCTGACCGGCATCGAGGGGATCGGGGCGGTGCTGGCCGAATCGCTGGTCGCCAGTTTTGCCCAGCCGGCCGAACGCGGGGCCATCGACCGCCTGCTGGCCCATCTGACCGTCCAGCCCGCCACCGCCCTGGTCAGGGCGGGCAGCGCCATCGCGGGCCTGACCGTGGTGTTCACCGGCACCCTGGAACGGATGACCCGCGCCGAGGCCAAGGCCCGCGCCGAGGCGCTGGGGGCCAAGGTGGCGGGGTCGGTTTCCGCCAGGACCGATCTGCTCATCGCCGGCCCCGGCGCGGGGTCCAAGGCGGCAAGGGCCGCCGAACTGGGCATCCGCGTGATCGACGAGGACGAATGGCTGTCGATCGCGCAGGGCTAGGCGAGCCGCCGCCCGCCCCGCGGGGCCGGCCGCCGATCCTGTTTCCCCTGTTTGCCGGGGTCGAGACGTTGCCCGGCGTCGGCCCCAGGGCCGCTGAAGGGCTGGCCGCGCTGTCCATCACCCGGCCGCGCGATCTGCTGTTTCATCTGCCCGCGGCGGGCATCCGGCGGCGGAGGGTGCCGCGCCTGGCCGACCTGCGCCCGCCGGAAATCGCCACCGTGACGGTGCGTGTTCAGCGCCATGTCTCGCCCGCGGCGCGGGGGCGGCCCTGGCGGGTGGTCTGCACCGACGGGGCCAATGATCTGACGCTGGTGTTCTTTCATGCCCGCCAGCCCTGGATCGAAAGCCAGTTGCCGCTGGGCGAAACGCGGGTCGTGTCGGGCAAGGTGGACCTGTTCGACGGGCTGGCCCGGATGGTCCATCCCGACCACATCCTGTCCCCCTCGGACCCGCCCCCGGCGGGGTTCGAGCCGGTCTATCCCCTTGCCGGCACCCTCACGCAGCGCGTGGTGGCGCGGGCGGCCGCGGCGGCCCTGGACCGGGCCGCGCCACTTGCGGAATGGATCGAGCCTTCGGTGCTGGCGCGCGAGGGCTGGCCGGACTGGCGCGGGGCGCTGGCCGCCGCCCATGCGCCTGCGGGCATGGCCGATCTGTCCCCATCCGCGCCCGCGCGGGCGCGGCTGGCCTATGACGAGCTGCTGGCCCATCAGATGACGCTGGCGCTGGTGCGGCAGGGCCGCCGGCGGGTGGCGGGGCGCATCACGCAGGGCGATGGCCGGCTGGCGGGGCGGGTGCTTGCCGCGCTGCCCTGGCCGCTGACCGGGGCGCAGACCCGCGCCGCTGCCGAGATCGCCGCCGACATGGCCGCGCCTGCCCGGATGAACCGGCTGCTGCAGGGCGATGTGGGGTCCGGCAAGACGCTGGTCGCGCTGCTGGCGCTGCTGACGGCGGTCGAGGCGGGCGGGCAGGGGGTGCTGATGGCGCCGACCGAGATCCTGGCCCGCCAGCACCTTGCCGCCATCGCGCCGCTGGCGAGGGCGGCGGGCGTGCGCGCCGCGCTGCTGACCGGCCGGGACAAGGGCGAGGCGCGCGAACGCCTGCTGGCTGATCTGGCCGCCGGGCTGGTGCAGGTGCTGATCGGCACCCATGCGGTGTTCCAGCCAGGCGTGGTGTTCGACGACCTGCGCTTGGCCGTGATCGACGAACAGCACCGCTTCGGCGTCGCCCAGCGGCTGGAACTGGGCGCCAAGGGCCAGCGGCCAGACATGCTGGTGATGACCGCAACGCCGATCCCGCGCAGCCTTGCCCTTGCGCAGTATGGCGACATGGATCTGTCGGTGCTGGATGAAAAGCCGCCGGGCCGCCAGCCGATCGCCACCACCGCCCTGCCTGTCAGCCGGATCGAGGAGGTCGTCGCCCGGCTGGAGGCAGCGATGGCGCGGGGTGCGCGCGCCTATTGGGTCTGTCCCCTGGTCGAGGAAAGCGAACTGGTCGATCTGACCGCGGCCGAGGACCGCTTTGGGATGCTGCGCGCGCGCCTGGGCGAGCGGGTCCGCCTGGTCCATGGGCAGATGCCGCCCGACCAGCGCGACGCCTCCATGGCCGATTTCACCGCCGGTCGCGCACAGCTGCTGGTGGCCACGACGGTCATCGAGGTCGGCGTCAATGTCCCCGAGGCCACGATCATGGTGATCGAGCGCGCCGAATCCTTCGGCCTGGCCCAGTTGCATCAGCTGCGCGGCAGGGTGGGGCGCGGCACCGGCGCGTCCAGCTGCGTCCTGCTGTATCAGGAACCCCTGTCCGAGGCCGGTCGCCGCCGCCTTCAGATCCTGCGCGAGACGGAGGACGGCTTCCGCATCGCCGAGGAGGATCTGGCCATGCGCGGGGCGGGTGATGTGATCGGCACCGCCCAGTCGGGCCTGCCGCGGTTCCGCATCGCCGATCTGGAACGACAGGCCGACCTGCTGGCGACCGCGCGGCAGGATGCACGGCTGCTGCTGGACCAGGACCCCGATCTGCAAAGCCCGCGCGGACAGGCAGTCCGCACGCTGCTGTGGCTGATGGAACAGGATCGGGCGGTGCGCCTCATGGGATCGGGGTGACGCCAGAGTTCTTAAAATGTTCTTTACAGAATCGGCTCGGTGTGAGAACAAATGATGAACTTGGAACGGAGATACCGATGTCCCTTCTGTCCCGCCTGCTGCCCCAGACGCCCGAATCGCTGTCGGACATGGTTGGCGTTGCCACCATCTGCCTCGCCACCATTGCGATGCTGTGGCTGCCTGCCCTGATCGGCGCCTGATCGCCTTTCCCTGCCTCGCATGACTTGCGCGATCCCGGTTCGGGATCGCCCATTATCCCCGCCTGGGTCATGCGCGACTGGCCGGCCCTGTCCAGGGGCCGGCCCTTTTCGTCAGGCGCCTGCCGCCTTTGCCGCAGCCTCCCATGCCAGCATGATCGAGGCGTGACGGTTTGGAAAATCCCGCGCGGCCGACAGCGCCTCGGCCTCGGCAAAGGGATCGGCCGGGGGCATCCCCCCATCCAGCATGGCGCGAACGGCATCGCGGGCGGCGGCCAGCTCGGCCGGGGTGCGGCCGATCACTGCGCCCCCCAGCACGGCGGCCGAGGCCTGGCCCAGCGCGCAGGCGCGCACCTCCTGCGCGAAGGCGGCAACGCGCCCGTCCGCCAGCCTGACATGCGCGGTCACGGTCGATCCGCATTGGGGCGAGCGGATGCTGGCGCTGCCCGTTGCATCGTCCAGCCGCCCCAGATGGGGAATGTCCGCCGCCAATGCCAGCAGCCGCCGCGAATACAGTGCCATCAGGTCGTCGTCGGCCATCGCCATTCCTCCGTTCCATGCGATAGATAGGTGCCCCCTGCCGAAAGGAAAGCCGATGTTCGATCCCGCGACGCTGCGCTTTGACGATCGCGGCTTGATCCCCGCCATCGCGCAGGACGCCGCTTCGGGCGAGGTGCTGATGCTGGCCTGGATGAACGCCGAATCACTCGCGCGCACGCTGGAAACGGGGCGCGTCACCTATTGGTCGCGTTCGCGCAAGGCGTTCTGGACCAAGGGCGAAAGCTCGGGCCATGTCCAGCGGCTCGTCGAGATGCGGATCGATTGCGACCGCGACTGCCTGCTGCTGCTGGTCGATCAGTCAGGGCCGGCCTGTCACACCAACCGGCGAAGCTGTTTCTATACCGCCATTCGGGATGGCGGCGAGGTTGAGATCATGGCGCCGTCAACGCAATCTTGAGATGTTTGGGGCAGACACGGCTTGAGTACCGGAAGGAGATCCTGATGAGCGATCTGATGATTCGCTGGGCCGAGAAACTGTTGATCGTTCTGGTGGCGGTTGCATTGGTCACCCTCGTGTTCAGCGCGATCGGCGTGATGTTCATGTCGCCCAGGGGCGGCTTCGTCGCCGGGCTGATGACCTTGGTCGTCGGCGCGCTGTCGATCATTGTCGGCGCGGGCGTTGCCTTTGTCAGCTTCGGAATCTACCGCAACGGCCAGGAAACCAACCGCCTGCTGCGCGATCTGGTCAGCCGGTCAGGCCCACCATCCGCCTGATATCGGCCGGCGTCGCGCCCTCGGCGCGATACAGCCTGATGGCGCGGGCATCGTCGCGCTTGGCAAGTCGCCTGCCGGCAGCGTCCCGGATCAGGCGGTGATGGTGATACAGCGGCGTCGGCAAATCCAGCAGGCGTTGCAGCAGCACATGGATGAAGGTCGAATCGAACAGATCCTTGCCGCGCGTGACCAGCGTGATCCCCTGCGCGGCATCATCCACCACGACCGACAGGTGATAGCTGGTGCCCATGCCCCGGCGGGCCAGCACCACATCGCCGATGCCGTCGATGAAATCGGCGGCCGCCAGGCGGTGCCGCGTGTCCGGCATCACGCAATCGTCGTGAAAGCCGACCTCCTCCTCGCCCAGCAGGGCAAAGGCGCGCCGCGCGTCAAGGCGGATCGCGTCCTGCGAACCCGCCCCGGCCATGGGGCGCCCGCGGCAGGTGCCGGGATAGACAGGCCCATCCGGCCCGATCGCCGCCGCGCCTTCCTGCGGGGCGGACAAGGCGCTCGTGATGTCGGCGCGGCGGCAGCGGCAGGGATAGATCAGCCCCATCGCGCCCAGCCGGTCCAGCGCCGCGCGATAGGCGGGCAGGCGGCCGGACTGCCGCATCACCGGCAGCGGCCAGTTCAGCCCCAGCCAGTGCAGATCATCGCACAGGGCCGTTTCCCATTCGGGGCGGCATCGGGTCTGGTCGATATCCTCGATCCGCAGCAGGAACTGCCCCTCCTCGGCCAGTGCCGCGGCGGTCAGCGCCGCATAGGCATGCCCCAGATGCAGCGGCCCTGTGGGCGATGGCGCAAAGCGCGTGCGCGTTACTGCGCGGCCAGCCACGCGGCGAAATCCTGCTTGGCGCGCTCGGTATAGGCGGGATAGCGGTCCTTGCGGCCGCGCCGCCCGCCCCGCGCCTCGACCGGGGGGAACAGGCCGAAATTGACGTTCATCGGCTGAAACGTCCTTGCCTCGGCGCCGCCGGTGATGTGATGGACCAGCGCGCCCATCGCCGTGGTTGCGGGCGGCGGGGGCAGGTCGCGGCCCAGCGCCTCGGCCGCGGCCAGGCGGCCGGCCAGCAGGCCCATCGCCGCGCTTTCGACATAACCCTCGACCCCGGTGACCTGGCCGGCAAAGCGCAAGGCCGGCCGGGACCGCAGCCGCAGCCGGTCGTCAATCAGGGTGGGCGAGTTCAGGAAGGTATTGCGGTGGATGCCACCAAGCCGGGCGAAGCTGGCGTTTTCAAGGCCGGGGATCATGCGAAACACCTGCACCTGCGCGCCGTATTTCATCTTGGTCTGGAAGCCGACGATATTATAAAGCGTTCCCAACGCGTTATCGCGCCGAAGTTGAACCACTGCGTAAGGTTTCTGATCCGGCTTGTGGGCGTCGGTCAGCCCCACCGGCTTCATCGGGCCGTGGCGCAGCGTCTCGCGCCCGCGTTCGGCCATCACCTCGATGGGCAGGCAGCCGTCGAAATAGCCGGCGGTTTCGCCCTCGTGGAACTCGGTCTTGTCGGCGGCCAGCAGGGCGTCGATGAACGCCTCATACTGCTCGCGCGTCATCGGGCAGTTGATATAGGCGGTGCGCTCATCCTCGGTCTCGCCCTTGTCATAGCGCGATTGCCGCCAGGCGACGGTCATGTCGATGCTGTCGGCATGGACGATGGGGGCGATCGCGTCGAAGAAGGCAAGCGCATCCGCCCCGGTTTCCGACTGGATCGACGCACCCAGCGCGGGCGAGGTCAGCGGCCCGGTGGCGATGATCCAGCGGCCCTCGCGGGGCAGGTCCGTCATCTCGCCCGGCTGGAAGCTGACCAGCGGCTCGGCGCGCAGGGCATCGGTCACGGCGGCGGAAAACGCATCACGGTCCACCGCCAGCGCGCCCCCGGCCGGCAGCTTGTGGCGGTCGGCCATCGCCATGACCAGCCCGCCCGCGGCCCGCATTTCCCAGTGCATCTGCCCGACGGCGTTGTTCACGTCATCGTCCGAACGGAAGCTGTTGGAACAGACCATCTCGGCGCAATCGCCGGTGCGATGGGCAAAGGTGGCCACGGCGGGGCGCATCTCGTGCAGGATCACCGGAACCCCGGCGCGCGCCACCTGCCATGCGGCCTCGGACCCGGCCAGGCCGGCACCGACGATGTGGATGGGTTCGATCATGCCTTCACCTAGCAGCCGAGGGCGCCATGAAAAAGGGGCGGCGCCATGGCACCGCCCCCTGTCGCCGATAGGCCTGGCCGCCGGCCTTTGGATCTTGCCGCGTCAGGACTGGGCGTCGGCGTCGGCGGCCGTGTCCTCGCCTTCCTCATCGGCCGCGCCCAGGCCCGAGGGGGCGGCGATGTTGGCGATGACGAAGTTGCGGTCGATGGTCGGCCTGGCGCCGGCCGGCAGCTGGATGTCGCCGATGTGGATGACATCGCCGATCTTGCGGCCGGTCAGATCGACGGTCAGGTGATCGGGGATGTCCGAGGCGGTGACCATCAGCTCGACCTCGGGGCGCACCACGACCAGCGTGCCGCCGCGCTTGAGACCGGGGGCGTCATCGTGGCCGGTGAACTCGACATGCACGAACAGGTTGATCCGCGTGTTGCGGTGAACGCGCATGAAGTCGATATGCGTCGGCAGGTCCTTGACCACGTCGCGCTGCACGCCGCGGCAGATCACGCGCACGTCGTCCTGTCCCTCGACCTTGAGGTTGAACAGCGTGGACATGAAGCGGCCCGCGCGCAGGCGGGTCAGCAGGGGGTTGAAGTCCATCTGGATGGGCGACGGATCCTTGCCGTCGCCATAGACGATGCCGGGCACCTTGCCATCGCGGCGAGCTTGGCGGGCGGCCCCCTTGCCTGTCCCCGCGCGTGCCTCGGCCACCAGATCCGGGATCTCTTTGGCCATGTCGGTATTCCTTTGCTTGCGACAGCCGCCCATCCTCCAAGGGTGCATGGACGGCAAGCCGCGCGCATAGCGCGCCTGCCCGGCCAAGGCAAGCGGCGAAGCCGGGCAGGCTGCGATTATGGGTGGGCGCGCGGCTCAGGCCCCCCCCGGCGCGCATGCCGAAGGCACGGGGTCCGGCCCCCTGGCACCAGGGCGCTGCATGCCTGCACACGGCAGCGCAGATCCGATGCGCGGGTCAGGATTTGCCCGGCCGCTCGGGGCCAGGCTGGCGGGCAATATGCCCGCAGGCGCCGTTCCCCAAAGGCGATGCTCAGGCGTATTCCGTGGCCCAGGCGGTCGGCACATACAGATTGTGCCGGCCCACATTGCGGATGTCGCGCTCGCCGCACAGGGCCATGGTGGTGTCCATCTCGGCCCGGATGATCTCCAGCGCGCGCGTCACGCCCTTTTCGCCCATCGCGCCCAGCCCGTAGAGCCAGGCCCGCCCGATCCAGGTCGCATGGGCCCCCATGGCCAGAGCCTTGAGCGCGTCCTGCCCCGAGCGGATGCCGCTGTCCATGTGGATTTCCACCCGGTCGCCCACCGCCGCGACGATGCGCGGCAGCATCTTGATCGAGGACAGCGCCCCGTCCAGTTGCCGCCCGCCATGGTTCGACACGATGATCGCATCGGCCCCGAAATCGGCGGCCCGGCGGGCGTCATCCTCATCCATGATTCCCTTGAGGATCAGCTTGCCGCCCCACATGTCGCGGATGCGCGCGATCTTGGTCCAGTCAAGCTGCGGGTCGAACTGTTCGGCCGTCCAGCTGGACAGGTTCGACGCGTCCGCCACCCCCTTGGCATGGCCGACGATATTGCCGAAGAAGCGGCGCTTGGTGCGCAGCATCCCCATGCCCCAGCGCCAGCGCGTCGCCAGGTCCAGCATGGCCGAAGGTGTCAGCTTGGGCGGGGCCGACAGCCCGTTCTTGAGATCCTTGTGCCGCTGCCCGAGGATCTGCAGGTCCAGCGTCAGCACCAGCGCCGAGCAGCCCGCCGCCTTGGCGCGGTTGATGATGGCCTCCAGGAATTCCTGATCGCGCATGACATAAAGCTGGAACATGAAGGGCCTGCTCGTATGCGCGGCCACGTCCTCGATCGAGCTGATCGACATGGTGGACAGGCAGAACGGCACGCCGAAGGCCTCGGCGGCGCGGGCGGCCTTGATCTCGCCGTCGGCGCTCTGCATCCCCGTCATGCCGACCGGCGACAGCCCGACCGGCATCGTCACCGGCTGCCCGATCATGTCCGAGGCCAGCAAGCGGTTGGACATGTCCACGGCGACCTTCTGGCGCAGGCGGATCTGCTGGAAGTCGGTCGTGTTCTCGCGGAAGGTCTGTTCGGTATAGCTGCCCGATTCCGCGTAATCATAGAACATCCGCGGCGCGCGCAGCTTGTGGATTCGCTTGAGGTCCTCGATCGACGTGATGACGGGCATGGCTTGGCTCCGCTAGGGATTGCAGGACGTGGGGTCGGGTGGGCAGCCAGGGGCTGCCGGGGATGGGCGTGGCGCGCCGGTGACGGGGCGGCCGGACAGGGCGCGGGCGCGCTCGCGCAGGGCCTCCGCCCGCGCGGCGGTGAAAGCATCGTCCTTGCCCGCGGCCGCGCCGGCAGCGCCCGGCGGTGCAGGATCGGCCGGGGCAGGGCTGGTCGTGATGGGGCCGGGCGCGGCCGCCGGCTCGCCCTGGGGGGCGGCCTGGGGCATCGGCGTCTGCGCCAGCGCCCCGGCCCGGCGTTGCAGATCGTCCGCGCGGCGGCCCAGCGCCGCTGCATCCGTCACGGGGGCACGCATGGCGGTGGCGCGGGCAGCGGCCTCAGCCCGACGCGCGTCGAGCGCCGCACCCACGGCTTGCGGGTCGGCTGCGGCATCGGCGGCATGGGCCGGAACCGCAGGGGGCTGGTTGATCTGCGACAGCGGCAGAAGCTGCGGGTAATCGCCCCGGTCCTGCCCCGTGCAGGCAGCAAGGATCAGCAGGAACGGAAGGCGGCGGATAGGCGACATCGGCCAAGGATAGCACCCGCTGACGCGGCGGCAAGGCGCACCGCCCCTTGGCCGGGCATCGCCGCCGCTTTCCCCCCGGCGCGGCTTGGCCTACAAGGCCGCCTCATGGCCCGCACCCAAGGTTCCCGCGCCGAGATCACCGGCCCGCTTGTCCGCGACGCCGCCTTGCGGCTGTTTGCGCGCCATGGCTATGCCGCCGTCTCGATGCGCCAGATCGCAGCGGCGGTCGGGGTGCAGGCAGGGGCGCTGTATGCCTATACGCCTGACAAGCAGGCGCTGCTGGCCGATCTGCTGCGCGAGCATATGGAGCTGTTGCTGGCCGCCTGGTCCGACACGCCCGCGGAACCGCCGCTGGTGCGACTGGAACGGTTCGTGCGCTTTCACATCGCCTATTCGCTGGATCATTCGGATTCGGTGTTCCTCAGCTATATGGAACTGCGCAATCTTTCCTCGGAAAACCGCGCCCTGATCGGATCGCTGCGCCGGCGGTATGAGGACGATCTGACCGGCATTCTGCAGGCGGGCGCCGCCAGCGGGGCGATGCGCCTGGCCGATCCGCGCCTGGCGGCGATGGCCCTGATCGCCATGCTGACCGGCGTGATCAACTGGTTCCGCGAAGACGGGCGGCTCGACCGCGCGGCCCTGGCGGACCATTACTGGGCCCTTGCGAGGGGGGCGGTCGGCGCGGGATGATGGGGCCATGAGCTTGCCGCCCGGATTTCTTGACGAACTGCGCAACCGCGTTCCGATCAGCCGGATCGTGGGACGGCGCGTGACATGGGATCTGCGCAAGTCGAACCAGGCCAAGGGCGACTGGTGGGCGCCCTGTCCCTTTCATTCGGAAAAGACCGCGTCCTTCCATGTCGATGATCAGAAGGGCTTTTACTACTGCTTCGGCTGCCACGCCAAGGGCGACGCGCTGGGCTTTCTGAAAGAGGCCGAGGGCATGTCCTTCATGGATGCGGTCGCCGCCCTGGCGGCCGAGGCGGGCCTGCCCATGCCCGAACGCACCCCGCGCGAGCGGCAGCAGACCGACCGCCGCGCCCAGCTGGTCGAGGTGATGGACAGCGCGGTGCGCTGGTTCCGCCTGCAGCTGCAGACGGGCGCGGGCGCGGGCGCGCGCGATTATCTGGCCGGGCGCGGCCTTGACCGGGATACGCTCGAACGGTTCGACATCGGCTTTGCCCCCGACCTGCGGCAGGGGCTGATCCGCCATCTTGCCCAAGCGGGCGTGCCCGAGGCGCTGGCGGTCGAGGCGGGGGTCGCCATCAAGCCCGATGACGGCGGCGCGGCCTATGACCGCTTTCGCGGGCGGATCATCTTTCCGATCCGCGACGGGCGGGGCCGCTGCATTTCGTTCGGCGGCCGGGCCATGGACCCGAACGCGCGGGCCAAATACCTCAACGGCCCCGAGACCGCGCTGTTCGACAAGGGGCGCAATCTCTACAACCTCGCCCCCGCCCGCGCGGCGGTGGCCAAGGGTGCGCCGCTGGTCGTCGCCGAAGGCTATATGGACGTGATCGCCCTTGTCCGCGCCGGGATCGAGGGCGCCGTCGCCCCCCTGGGCACCGCCATCACCGAGGATCAGCTGCGCCTGATGTGGCGCGTCTCGCCCGAGCCGGTGATCGCGCTGGACGGTGATGCGGCGGGCCTGCGCGCGGCGATGCGGCTGATCGACCTGGCGCTGCCGCTGACGGGGCCGGGGCAGGCGCTGCGCTTTGCGCTGCTGCCGGCGGGGCAGGATCCGGACGATCTGGTCCGGGCTGGCGGGGCAGGGGCGATGCGGGCGGTGCTGGACCAGGCCCAGCCGCTGGCCGACTTGCTCTGGCAGCGGGAAACCGATGGGCGCAGCTTTGACAGCCCCGAACGCAAGGCGGCGCTGGACAAGGCGCTGGCCGATGCGGTCGCGCGCATCCAGGATGCGGCGACGCGCGAACACTATGCCGCCGCGTTCAAGCGCAAGCGCTGGGCGCTGTTCGCCCCCGCGCGGGCTGAACGGGGGCGCTTTGCCCGGCGCGGCGAGCCGCAGCCCCCCGCGCCGCAGACCCGCGCCTCGACCCTGGTCGCGGCCGATCCGGGCGAGGCGCTGATCGAGGCGGTGATCCTGGCGCTGTGCGCCACCCATCCCGCCCTGGTCGGCCGGGTGGAGGCGCGTCTGGAACGGCTCGACCCGGCCGATCCGGGCCGCGCGGCCTTGGTCCATGACCTGCTGGCCGGGGCGATGAGCGCGGCGGGGCGCGCGGCCCTTGATGCCGTGATGGCCGATCCCCATGTGCGTTCCGCGCCCGGGGTCGCGCACCCTGCCGCAAGCGATGATGCCGCCCAGCAGATGCTGCTCAATGCCTTCGACCGGATCGAGGCCCGCCGCGCCGCGCGCGAGGAGATCGCGCGCGCCGAGGCCGAGATGGAGGGGCTGGTGGATGAGGGGCTGACCTGGCGGGTCACCCAGTCGGCCCGCGCCCGCCAGCAGGCCGATCATCCCGACCTGGGGGGCGACAGCGGGGTGATGGGGGACCAGCGTTCGCTGGCCGACCAGTTCGCCGCCGCCCGCGCCGAGGCGGAGGCGCTGATGAAGCGCCGCAGGCGCTGAGCGCGGCCCGGCCGAATCGGGGCCGAATCATCGCCCCGGCCCCGCTTTGACCGGGGCAGGGGATCGGATTAGAAACGCCGGAATCCCGAGCTGATTCGGGCAATCCGAATCGATCGCAAGAAGGACAGTGTGATGGCCAAGGACGACGACGACAAGCCGGAAGCCCAGGATGACGACCATTCACTGGATATGAGCCAGGCCGCCGTCAAGCGCATGATCGCCGATGCCCGCGAGCGCGGCTATATCACCTATGACCAGCTCAACACCGTCCTGCCGCCCGATCAGGTGTCGTCCGAACAGATCGAGGACGTGATGTCGATGCTGTCCGAAATGGGCATCAACGTCATCGAGGACGAGGAGGCCGAGGAAGGCGAGCCGGCAGGCGCCGTCGTTCCTGCCTCGACCAGCCGCGAGATCGCGGTTGCGACCACCGAAACCGAAAAGCTGGACCGCACCGATGATCCGGTGCGCATGTATCTGCGCGAGATGGGATCGGTCGAACTGCTCTCGCGCGAGGGCGAGATCGCCATCGCCAAGCGGATCGAGGCCGGCCGCAACACCATGATCGCCGGGCTGTGCGAAAGCCCGCTGACCTTCCGGGCGATCACCATGTGGCGCCAGGAACTGCTGAACGAAGATATCCTGCTGCGCGACGTGATCGACCTGGAAACCACCTTCGGCCGTTCGATGGAGGGCGAGGGCGAGAGCGAGGTGGACCTGCCGGTCGGCCTGGGGCTGGGTGCGGTGGATGGCGCCCCCGGCAAGCCCGACTGGGCCGGCGACGAGGTGGACGCGGACGGCAACCCCCTGCGCCGCGACGATGCCGAGGATGACGAGGACGACGGGCAGAACCTGTCCCTGGCGGCGATGGAGGCAAGCCTCAAGCCCCGCGTGCTGGAGACGCTGGAAATCATCGCCCGCGATTATGAAATGCTGGCCGACATGCAGGATCAGCGGATGTCCGCGACCCTGAACGAGGATGCCAGCTTTTCCGCCGGGGACGAGGCCGCCTATCAGACGCTGCGCAGCCAGATCGTCGCGCTGGTGAACGAGCTGCACCTGCACAACAACCGCATCGAGGCGCTGGTCGACCAGATCTACGGCATCAACCGCCGGATCGTCACGATCGATTCGGGCATGGTCAAGCTGGCCGACGCCGCCCGTATCAACCGGCGCGAGTTCATCGACGCCTATCGCGGCTCGGAACTCGACCCCGGCTGGATCGAGCGGATGGGCCAGAACAAGGGCCGCGGCTGGCAGGCGCTGCTGGACCGCTCGCGCCCGCAGGTCGAGCAGTTGCGCGCCGAGATGGCGATGGTCGGCCAGCATGTCGGGGTGGACATCGAGGAGTTCCGCCGCATCGTGAACCAGGTCCAGCGCGGCGAGAAGGAGGCGCGTCAGGCCAAGAAGGAAATGGTCGAGGCGAACCTGCGCCTCGTCATCTCGATCGCCAAGAAATACACCAACCGCGGGCTGCAATTCCTTGATCTCATTCAGGAAGGCAATATCGGCCTGATGAAGGCGGTGGACAAGTTCGAATACCGCCGCGGCTACAAGTTCAGCACCTATGCGACCTGGTGGATCCGGCAGGCGATCACCCGGTCGATCGCCGATCAGGCCCGGACGATCCGCATCCCGGTCCACATGATCGAGACGATCAACAAGCTGGTGCGCACCGGCCGGCAGATGCTGCACGAGATCGGCCGCGAGCCGACGCCCGAGGAGCTGGCCGAAAAGCTGCAGATGCCGCTGGAAAAGGTCCGCAAGGTGATGAAGATCGCCAAGGAGCCGATCAGCCTTGAAACCCCGATCGGGGACGAGGAGGACAGCCAGCTTGGCGATTTCATCGAGGACAAGAACGCCGTCCTGCCGCTCGACTCGGCCATTCAGGAAAACCTCAAGGAAACGACGACGCGTGTTCTGGCCTCCCTGACCCCGCGCGAGGAGCGGGTGCTGCGGATGCGCTTCGGCATCGGCATGAACACCGACCACACGCTTGAGGAAGTCGGCCAGCAGTTCAGCGTCACCCGTGAACGTATTCGCCAGATCGAGGCCAAGGCATTGCGCAAGCTCAAGCACCCCAGCCGTTCGCGCAAGCTGCGCAGTTTCCTTGACCAGTGATGTCGGAGCGGGTTGCGAACCTTCTGTATCGCAGTGAAACCTCGATCCTGCCCGGCTCGGCCGCCGCAGAACATCTGCTGGGAAGGGCGCGTGTGCGCAACAGTCAGCTGGGGCTGACCGGCTTTTTGCATCATGAGGAAGGCTTTTTCTTCCAGTGGCTTGAAGGGCCGGCCGCAAACCTGGCGGCGGTGCAGAAGATCATCGAGAGTGACCCGCGCCACGAGGCTGTCACCTATCTGCACCGCGGCACCGAAGCGGTGCCCCAATTTCCCGACTGGCGGATGGGCTATTCCCAGCACGAGGATGATTCGCTTCTGGAATGGCTGGCCCGCGAGCCCGTCGCGCAGATCAAGCGGGAGGCCTATGCCCGCTCGATCCTGATGTTTCTCAAGGAACGCAGCCGCGCCCAGCACGCCTGAGGGTTACGACAGCCGCTCTACATGGGCAGCAAGGCTGTCGACGAAGGATTGCAGAAAGGCCTTCGTTGCCTCGTCGCTGATGCTGCCATCCTCGGCGTAGTGGTCAGGCTTCCAGTGGATGAATGCCTCCGGCCGTCCCATGGGCACAAGGCCCAGACCCAGCATGTTCGACCGCAGATGCGATTGGGCCATGGCCGTGCCGATCGCGCCGACCGAGGCGCCGATGGCCGCAGCGGGCTTGCCCTCGAAGGATGACTGGCCATAGGGGCGGCTCGCCCAGTCGCAGGCATTGACCAGCAGGCCCGGCACAGTGCGATTATATTCCGGCGTCACGAACAGCACCCCGTCTGCCTGCCCGATCACATCCTTGAGCCGCATCACAGGCTCGGGCGCGCGCCCATCCTGCCACAGATCGTCATTATAGAGCGGCAGATCGCCCAGAGAGGCATAGTCGAAAACCAGCTTGCCGCGGGCAAGTTTTTCAAGGGCGAGGGCCAGCCGCCGGTTGATCGATTCCGACCGCAGCGAGCCGACAAGGACGGCGATTGTGTAAGGCATGAGGATGTCCTGGTGGGTGAACTGTCTGACCTAACCCTGAAAGACCGGTTGAAGTTTCGGACCAAATCGGGAACATCACCGATGATTGCCGAATGGGGGTTCACATGCAGGCTTGGTGGGCCGATCCGGCGGGGCTGCGGATGATTGCGGCGGTCTGCGCCGGGGCGGCGGTGCTGCTGGGGGCCGTGCTGCTGCGGCGCGGCCATGCGCTTTCAGAGCTGCTCGCGCAGCAGGAGCAGGCCCGCAGCGAGCTGCAGGCGCTGGCGCTGCGCGAGGCCGAGGCGCGCACCCGTCTGGACGGTTATGCCGGGCGGCTGGGCGAGATATCGGACGAGCGTGACGGGCTGCGCGATGCGCTGCATGCCGCACGCGACGAGATATCGTCGCTGGGCCGCCAGCTTGCCGAAACCCGGCTGGCCGCCCAGAAGGACCGCGCCGCGGCGGAACGGGAAACGGCCATGCTGCGCGATCTGCGCGAGGAAATGACCGGTCAGTTCCGCCTGATGGCCGATGAATCCCTGCGCCGGCAGGGCGCGGATCTGGAAAAGACCCATGGCGAACGCCTGGCCGCCCTGCTGACGCCCTTCCGTGAACAGGTGCAGGTCTTTCAGGGCGAGCTTCAGGCCCGCAACAAGGCGGTGGACGAGGAACGCGCCGCGCTGCGCGAGCAGATCGAGGGGCTGCACCGTCGTTCAGAGGAAATCGGCCGCGACGCGGTGGCGCTGACCCGCGCGCTCAAGGGCGAAAAGCAGCGGCAGGGCGCCTGGGGCGAGATGATCTTGGAACGGGTGCTGGAGGCCTCCGGGCTGGAACGGGGCACCCATTACGAGACGCAGGAAAGCTGGCAGGCCGAGGACGGCAAGACCTGGCGCCCCGACGTGGTCGTGCGCATGCCGCGGCGCAAGGTGCTGGTGATCGACAGCAAGGTGTCGCTCAACGACTATGAGATCGCCGTCAACACCGATAACGAGACCGAGCGCGGCGAGGCTTTGCGCCGCCATGTCGCGGCGATCCGCGCCCATGTCACCGCGCTGTCCGCCAAGGGCTATCACCAGATCGACGATGCCTCGGTCGATTACGTGCTGATGTTCATTCCCATCGAGGGCGCCTTTTCCGAGGCGCTGCGCGTCGATCCCGCCTTGGCGGTCTTTGCGCTGGACCGTCGCATCGGTCTTGCCACGCCCACCACGCTGATGCTGACGCTGCGAACGGTCGATCACATCTGGACGGTCGAGCGGCGAGAGACGAACGCCATGGATATCGCGGTCCGCGCAGGCCATCTTTACGACAAGGTTGCCGGCTTTGTCGCCGCGATGGAGGAGGTGGGCAAGGCGCTGGACGGGGCAGGCCGGGCGCATGCGACCGCGATGGACCGCCTTGCCCGCGGGTCGGGCAATGTCATCGGTCAGGTCGAGAAGCTGCGCGCGCTGGGCGCGCGGGCGCAAAAGCGCATCGCCCTTGACCACGATGCCGAAGCCGAGCCTTCGTCCGCCCCGCTGCTGGGGCAGGGCGGGAACTGACCTGACACGGGTTACTCGCAGCGCCGGTGCAACAGGGCGCCTGTCCCTATCTTGTGGTCTTTCGCCATGCCTACCCAACGGGTGCGACGCCGCATATAGTCGGCGCTGCCAAGCCACTCTCAGGGGTCCAACGATGCGGTGTCCGTTCTGTGGAAACATCGACACGCAGGTCAAGGATTCACGTCCGGCCGAAGACAATGTGGCCATTCGCCGCCGCCGCTTCTGCCCGGCCTGCGCGGGCCGCTTCACCACCTATGAACGGGTGCAGCTGCGCGATCTGGTCGTCATCAAGTCGAATGGCCGGCGCGAGGATTTTGACCGTGACAAGCTGTCGCGTTCGATCCGCATCGCCATGCAGAAGCGCCCCGTCGAGCCGGAACGGATCGATCAGATGATCTCGGGCATCGTGCGGCGGCTGGAAAGCATGGGCGACACCGACATCGCCTCGAAGGTGATCGGCGAGATCGTGATGGAGGCGCTCGCCCGGATCGACACCGTCGGCTATGTCCGTTTTGCCAGCGTTTACAAGAACTTTCAGGCAGCGGATGATTTCGATCGCTTCGTCAGCGAACTGCGCCCGGCCGACGGTGAGGGCTGAGGACATCCGCCACATGGCCCATGCGCTGCGGATCGCGCGGCGCGGCCTTGGCAACACCTGGCCCAATCCCGCGGTCGGCTGCGTTCTGGTGCGCCAAGGCCGCGTGGTCGGGCGCGGCTGGACGCAGCCGGGCGGGCGCCCCCATGCCGAGCGCATGGCGCTGGATGCAGCGGGCGGGGCGGCGCGCGGTGCGACCGCCTATGTGACGCTCGAGCCATGCGCCCATCACGGCCGCACGCCGCCCTGCGCCGATGCGCTGGTTGCGGCGGGGGTCGGGCGCGTGGTCAGCGCATTGACCGATCCCGACCCGCGCGTGGCCGGGCGCGGTCATGCCAGGCTGCGCGCCGCCGGGATCGAGGTGGCCGAAGGGATCTGCGCAGCCGAGGCCGCCGCGATGCAGCAGGGCTTTCTGTCCCGTGTCACGCGAGGCCGGCCGATGGTCACGCTCAAGCTGGCAGGCAGCTTTGACGGCCGCATCGCGACCGCCGCGGGCGAAAGCCGCTGGATTACCGGGGATGCGGCGCGCCGGCATGTCCACCTGCTGCGCCTGATGCATGATGCCGTCATGGTGGGCGCGGGAACCGCGCGCGCGGACCGGCCGGCGCTGAACGTGCGCGGCTTTGGCCCGGTGCGCCAGCCGGTGCGGGTGGTGATCAGGCAGGGGGCGATCCCCGACTTGCCGCCCGAGGACGCTGATCACGGCCCCTTGCTGGTTCTGCCCGGTCCCCTGCCCAAGGCCATGGCCATGCTGGCCGAACGCGGGCTGACACGGGTGCTGTGCGAGGGCGGGGGGCAGCTGGCGGGCGCGCTGCTCGCCCAAGGGCTGGTCGATCAGCTTGCCTGCTATACCGCAGGATTGGTGCTGGGCGCCGCCGGGCGCCCGGCGATCGGCGATCTGGGGGTGCAGGCGCTGGGCGACGCCCCGCGCTTTCGCCTGGTCGAAAGCCGCCCCATTGGCGGCGACCTGTTTCACCGCTGGCTGCGCAGCCCCTGACGCGCCCTGTCAGGCGCATTCGCCATCACGGCCGCCCCCACCTGCTGGCGCCTGGGGAACAGGGTCGCGCAGCAGGGGAACCGCATGCCCGCCCTCGGTCTGCCCCTCATGCCGCCGGCCTTTTGTTCCGCAGGGCGGGCGCTGGCCATACCCCGCACAGCCCGCCGCGCCCTTTGCCAGCCCCGGAACCGAATGGCAGGCGCGCGCCGATCGCCCCGCCCCCATGACCCTGCGCGATCCTGCACCGGCCTCGACAGGCCTGCCGCACGGTTGGTCTATCCGCGCCACAGCCAGCTGTGACCGGCCAACGTCCCTTGCGCCTTGGCAAGCCATCCAAGGCCGCGCGGCGCGGGCAGCGCGGCCTGGCCCGACAGCCGCTCCAGCACGGTTTCCGCGGGGCAGGGCAGCCCGCTCAGCGGGTCGTGATAGCGCGGATATGCGATCAGCGCCGCGTGAACGAGGGTCTGCAGATCGACCCGCGCCTGACGCCGCGCGGGAATGGGGCCAAGGTCGCGGGTCAGGCCCCAGCCGGCATAGAAGGGGGCGCCCAAGGTGGTGACAGGTTTGCCGCGCAGCAGCGCCTCGAACCCCATGGTCGAGGTGATGGTCCAGACCTCGTCCACCGCTTCGATCAGTGCTGCCGCCTCGGCATCGGCAAGGGTCAGGTCGGCAAGGGCGGCGGCCGCGCCGGAATCGACGGCGCCGGGGCGCAGACCGGCCCGGACATCGGGATGGGGCCGCCAGACGATCAGCGCGTCGGGGTTTTCTGCCCGCACGCGCCCCAGCAGCGCAAGGTTGGTCCGCTCGATCCCCGCGCCCAGCCGGATCGAGGCGTCATCCTCGACCTGTCCGGGCACCAGGATCACCCTTCGGCCATCCCGCATGATGGCGGGCTTTCCGCCGGGCAGGTTGTATTTGGTCAGAGCCGCGGCATTCAGGCGCGCGATCAGCGCCGCCGCGCGCTCGCGCCCGCCGGGGGGCAGCGGTGCGGCGATCAGCCGTTCCAGCCGGCTTTCCCGGCCGGGATCATAATAGATCCCCAGGTCGTCCACGACCAGCGACAGTGGCGGGACCAGCTCTGCCCCCAGCCCGCGCGAACGCAGAAAGCCGTCCTCGACCCGCGCCGCCTTGGGGACCGCTGCTGCCCGGCCGGCCCAGGCCAGCGTCACCCTGTCCGAAGGGCGGCCGGTAAAGCGAACCCCTGCGCCATTTGCAAAGATCCTTGCGATGGCGGGCCGCTTCCACAGGCGCATCCCATAGGCCAGGTGCCCGTCGCGGTCCTCGGCATGGGCGCGGGCCTCGGCCTCGATCTGGCGCAGGGCGCCTTCGAAATCGGTCAGGCGGTCGAGGCAGGGATCATACCAGACCGGCGCCATCAGGTGGCTTGCCGCGAACAGCGCGGGCATGGTCGTGCGGCCCAGCCGCCGGGGCAGGGGCCTCTCATCCTCGGTCAGGCCCCAGCCGGCGTAGAACGGCTGGCCGAACAGCCGCACCCGGCATCCGCACAACAGCGCCTCATAGCCCAGTTGCGAGCTGACCGCATAGACCGCCTGCGCCCCCCCGGCCAGACGCCAGGGCGACAGGGGGGCGTCGCAGAACAGCTCGCCCGGCCGCAGGTCGGCGGGGGTCAGATGGCCGGCGCGGTGGCCAGCGATGGTTTCGGGATGGCTGCGCAGCACGATCCGTGCGCCCGGATTTTCGGCCCGCGCCGCGGCCAGCATCGCCAGGAACAGCGCCCGTCCCTGCCCGCGCAGCGAGGCATCGCCCCGCGTCTGGTCCACGACCAGCACATAGCCGGCAGGCGGGGCCGGTGCGCTGGCGCGATGGGCGTTGTATTTCGACAGATCGGCCGCGCGCAGCCGGGCGATCGCTGCCTCGCCCTCGGCCGCGCGGGCGGCCGCCTGGGGGGAGGTTGCCAGCGTTTCGATCAGCGATGGCGCGTCAGGGTCGAAATGCAGCCCTGCCGGATCGATCAGCAGCCCGACCGGCCCGCGCCTGCCCAGGGCCGAAGGATCGCGGCCCGGCAGGACCGAACGTAGGAACGCATCCTCGACCGTCACCAGGGGCGCGCCGGTGCGGGCGGCCAGGGCACGGCCGCGCCAGGCGGTCGGGCTGGCGCCCCAGATGCCCACCGCATCGCCCGGCCTTGGCAGGCCAACCGCCAGCCGCCATCCCGCCAGCGCAAGGATGCGGCGCAGCCGGGGCCGGGTCAGAAATCCGCCGTTCAGAACGACGAGCCGCCGGGGGCTGCCCCCGGCGGTGCCGGCGCTGCCGGACAATTCAGCGGGCGACGTTTTCCAGCGCGTTGGCGCTGCCCGCCGCGCCGGTGATCGCCCCCAGCGTCTTTTGCCACTGCACATAGGGCGCCTCGGTCACATAGACCGTGTCGCCGTCGCGGATCATGAAGTCGCGGGCCACGAACAGCCCGTTGGGCCGCGTCAGGTCCAGCACATAGGCCATGCGCTGATCGCCATAGACCTGCTTGCTTAGCACCTTGCGCGCGACCGACATCGGCTCGTCCCTGAGGACGAAGACGCCGGTGGGATCGGCGAGATTGGAGCTCAGCCCCCCGACCATCGCGATCGCCTCGAGCGCGTTGATCGCCTCGGATCCCAGCGGCACCTTGGTCTGCCCGCCCAGCGCGCCCAGCGCGGTGAAGCTGCGCTGGTCTTCCTCGACCAGGACCACGTCGCCGGGGCGCAGGGCGATGTCGTTGCGCGCATTGGCATACAGATCCTTGAGCCAGACGCGCCCGGTATTGGTGCCGCGCTTGACGATGACCACGGCGATCTCGGGGTCGATCGACACGCCCCCGGCGCGGGCCAGCATCGCCGACAGGGTCCGGGTCGGCCGTTCGATCGGAAAGACGCCCTGCCCGTTGACCTTGCCCATGACCGATACCGTCGCCCCGTCGCCGGCGACGCGGGTCACGCTTACCTGCGGGTCGGGCGTCTGCTGTTCCAGGCGCTGGGTGATGACGCGGCGCAGCTCGTCGGGGGTGTTGCCTGCGGCCTTCACCCGGCCGGCATAGGGCACGAAGATATAGCCGTTGCTGTCAACCTGCAGCTGCTGAAGGTTGGTGTTCGACTGGCCCATCGAGGCCAGCAGGCCGTCATCGACGTTTTCCCACACCGTCAGCCCCAGCACGTCGCCGGGCCGGATCTCGTCCGCGCCGACCGCGCCGGCGCCGGTGAACTGCGCCCCGAAGCCGTAGGAGGGCGCAAAGCTTGCCTCGCGCGCGATGCGGTCATCGACATAGACGACATGGGTATTGCCGCCCTGCTGGATGTCGCCCTTGAGGATTTCCCTCTTGCTGGGACCGGAGCGGGGCAGGGCGCATCCTGCAAGCAGGCTGACCGAAGCCATGCCGGCAAGACGCAGCAGGTCGCGCCGGACGGGGCGCCCTAGGATATCGGAAACGTCAACCACGGAAAGCAACTCCTGTCCTCTCGGGCGAATTGGCCTCTTGATTGTCGTTCAGCTTAGCCTGTCCGGCTGGAAACTTCCATCGACACGCGCGATCAACGTGATTCGTGATCCATCTGTTGCCGGTTGGCCGCGCGTCCGGCCTCGAGGGCGGCATAAGGGTCCTGCGGATCAAGCATCATGTCCACCACCAGGCGCAGCGCATGGGCGCGCGAGCGGGCGGCATAAAAGCCCCCCGGCACCTGGCAGGTATCCAGCAGATAGCTGCGATACTGGCGATAAAGCCGCCTGTCGGGGGAATGGGGGCGGCGCAGGAAATCATCCAGCGTCTGCCCCGAGACCAGCCCCGGCTTGGCATAGACAGACCGGCCCATCGCCTTGACCGGCAGCCCCCGCCACAGCGCCTGCTGGGCGGCGGTCGAGTTGATCGTCACCGCGGCCCGCGCCTGCGACAGCAGCGCAGCCAGCTTGCCGCCCTGCACCAGATGGACGCGCGCCTCGATCCCCAGGGCACGCGCCTGACGCGCGATCACTTGCTGCAGGGCCGCCCGCCCGTCCTCAAGCGGGTGGGCCTTGAAGACGATGTGATGGTGGCGGGGCGCGGCGGCGGCAAAAGCGGACAGCACCTCCTGCGTGAATTCGGCCATCCGGCGATAGGGGGAATGGGCCAGAAAGCTCGAATCATGCTCAAGCTGCATCAGCACCAGCACATAGGGAAAACCGCCCGACCGGATGCGCCGCCCCTGCCGCCACCGGCCCAGCGCGTCCAGAGGCGACAGCAGCAGCCGTCGCAGGTTCAGCCAGAATTCGCGCCCCAGCGGGATGTCACGATGCGAGGCAAAGCCCGGATAGCGCCGGTTCGCCGTCAGTACCAGGAAATGATAAAGCGCGCCATAGAACTTGTGCTGGCGCATGTCGCCCCAATGCGCGGGCGGACGGTTCACCTCGTCCCCGAAGGCGTGCTCGATGCGGCGGATCTGATCGACATCGATATCCATCAGGGCCGAATACCCGTTCGCCCCGCCCCGTTCATAGGTGATCCAGTAGGGGCGCAGGTAACCTTCCTCGAAGACATGCAGGACAAGGCCCAGCCGTTCGGCGGCGGCACGCGCGGCGGCGTGGATGGGCCGCACATCGCCATAAAGGACGATGTCGGTGACGCCGCGCGCGGCGATGATCCGGTCCAGATGCGCGGGCCATTCTTCGGGCGGGCCGGGATGGGGGATGAAATGCGCCCGGTCGCGCCAGAAGAATTCATCCCCCGCGTTGAAGCCGACGCGCCAGACCGCCGCCCCCGCATCCCGCAGCAATCCGCCGAGCCGGTCAAAGAAGGGGCCATGCGGCCCCTGCAGCAGCAGGAACACCCGCTGCGCGGCGGGTAGGCGGGCAATGGCGGCGCGCCGCTGCGCCGCGCCGGGCGGGCTGGTTCCGGCGCAAGGCCCGGCCGGCCCGCCCTCCGCCGCGCCCGGCAGGGCTGCCTGCCCCGGGCCGGGCGGCAGCAAGGGCCGTGATGGGGGTGAAGTCATCGCCTTGCCGTTCCTTGCGCCTGCGCCCGCATGACGCGCCGCGATTCGCCGCTGCATCACACATCGTATTCGCCCCGGCGCGGTCAAGCGTCAGGGTGCAGCGGATCGGCAGCGAAACGGGCGACAGGCGGGCGCCCGCCCGCATTGCCCCCTTGCCGTTCTCCTCCTTGTGCCCCCTTGCATGCGGCCCCGCGCGCCGCCATCGTCCGCCCGCCCCCGCCGGATGGCGGGGATGCGTGAAAGGAGCTGTCATGTTCACCGGGATCATCACCGATATCGGCCGCGTTTCGGCGGTCGAGGCGCGCGGCGACATGCGGGCGCGGATCGAGACGGCCTATGACATGGACCGGGTGGACATCGGCGCATCAATCGCCTGCGATGGCATCTGCCTGACCGTCGTGGACAAGGGACCGGGCTGGTTCGCCGTCGATGTATCCGCCGAAACGCTGGCCCGCACCAGCATCGGCGCCCAAGGCTGGACGCCGGGCCAGCGGCTCAACCTGGAACGGGCGCTGCGGGTGGGCGACGAGCTGGGCGGCCATATCGTGTCGGGCCATGTGGACGGCGTGGCCCGCATTGTCGATGCCAGGCCCGAAGGCGACAGCCTGCGCCTGACGCTCGAGGCGCCGGCCGATCTGGCCCGCTTCATCGCGCCCAAGGGATCAGTGGCCCTGAACGGCACGTCGCTGACCGTCAATGAGGTCGAGGGCCGGCGCTTCGGCGTCAACCTGATCCCGCATACGCAGGCCGCGACGACCTGGGGTCAGGCGCGGGCCGGCGATGCGGTGAACCTGGAAATCGACACGCTTGCCCGCTATGTCGCGCGGCTGGCCGAGGCGGGCTGACGCGCTGCGCCTTTCGCCCGCGCGCCTGCTGCGCTAAGGCCGGGTCATGATGCAGGATCGACCCGCCTTTGGCATCGGACATAACCGCGGCCCCGCAACGCAGGGGGCGGGCTTTCGCGCCCATTGCTGGCGCGTGGCGCGGGCCGAGCTGCTGGGCGCGCGCCTGCCCGTCGAGGTGGTGCGCCAGCAGGTGCGGCGGGCACAGGCGCTGGGGCTGGACTACAGAACCTATGCCGGGGTGCGCGCCACGACCGGGCGCGATCTGATCGCCTTTCTCTATTCCTCGAATGCGCTGGGGGTTTTCCGCGAAGGCGCGCTGCCTGCGCCCGGCCGGCTTGCCCGCCTGGCCGCCAGCCGGGCAGCCCCGCATCTGGGCGCCGCGCCCGGTATCGACCCGGCCGCATTGGGCGCGGCCATCGCCGCCCGTTCCAGCCTTGCACTGCCGCCCTTCGGCGCGTCCTGGGGTGCGATGCGTTCGGCGATGAAGGACTGGCTGCGCGGCCAGGGCCTGCCTGGCGACGGGGTGCTGATGATCGGCGAGACCGATCATGAACGCGAGATCATGGCGGCGGCCGGTCTGGCCGGTTTCGTCAGCGGACACAGCTTCTTCAACGGACAGACCCATGCAGTATGAAAACCCCGGCCCCGTCCAGCGCGATTGGTCCGACGCCATCTCGCGCATCGAGGATATCATCGAGGACGCCCGGAACGGCCGGATGTTCATCCTGGTCGATCACGAGGACAGGGAAAACGAGGGCGATCTGGTCATCCCCGCGCAGATGGCGACGGCGGATGCGATCAACTTCATGGCGACCCACGGGCGCGGGCTGATCTGCCTTACGCTGACGGCGGCACGGGCCGATGCGCTGGACCTGCCGCTGATGTCGCCGCGCAATTCCAGCCGGCACGAAACCGCCTTCACCCTGTCGATCGAGGCGCGCGAGGGGGTCACGACAGGCATTTCCGCGCAGGACCGCGCCCGCACCATCCGCGTCGCCATCGATCCGGCGATGGGCGCGGCCGACATCGCAACGCCCGGCCATGTGTTTCCCCTGCGCGCCCGCGACGGCGGGGTGCTGGTGCGCGCCGGCCATACCGAGGCGGCTGTCGACATCGCGCGGCTGGCGGGGCTGAACCCTTCGGGGGTGATCTGCGAGATCATGAACGAGGACGGCACCATGGCCCGCCTGCCGGACCTTGTGGCCTTTGCCCAGAAACACGGGCTGCGGATCGGCACGATCAGCGACCTGATCGCCTATCGCCGCCGCCACGACAACCTGATCGCCGAACGCGCCCAAAGCCGCGTGGCCGCCCATGGCGGCGAATGGACCATGCGCATCTTTGCCGACGAAACCCAGCATGGCGCCGAGCATATCGTGCTGACCATGGGTGATCTGCGCGCACCCGGCCCGGTCATGGTCCGGATGCACGCGCTTGATCCCCTTCACGATGTGCTGGGCATCCGCCGAGAGCGCGGGGGCGATCTGCCCGCGGCGATGCGGATGATCGCCGCCGAGGGGCGCGGGGCGGTCGTGCTGCTGCGCGATCTGTCTGCAAGGCTGCCCCGGCCGGACGAAATCTCGCCCCATACGCTGCGCCAATACGGGCTGGGCGCCCAGATCCTGTCCGCGCTCGGCCTGTCCGAGCTGGTCCTGCTGACCAACTCGGCCCCGTTGAAGGTGATCGGGCTTGACGGCTATGGGCTTTCCATCCATTCCACCCGCCCGATCCCGCAGGACTGATCCCCGATGGCCGAGCTGACCGAACATACCATCCTGCCGCTGCCGACGCTTGAAGGGCCGGTCCGGCTGCTGATCGTGGTGGCGCCCTATTACCGCGCCGTGGCCGACGGCCTGATCGCAGGCGCCCGCGCGATGGCCCGGCAGGCCGGCGCCTCGGTTGATCTTGTCGAGGTTCCCGGCGCGCTCGAGATCCCGGCCGCGATCGGCATGGCCGGACGGATGGCCGCCTATGACGGGTATGTGGCGCTGGGCTGCGTGATAAGGGGCGAGACGACGCATTATGAAACCGTCTGCAACGACAGCGCGCGCGGGTTGATGCTGCTGGGATTGCAGGGGATGTGCATCGGCAACGGCATCCTGACCGTGGAAAACATGGGCCAGGCGATGGTTCGCGCCGACCCGGCGGGGCAGGACAAGGGGGGCGGTGCCGCTGCCGCAGCGCTGCACCTGATCGCGCTGGGCCGGCGCTGGGGCGGCCAGCGCCGCGATGAACGGCCCGGCGCCGATCAGCCCCGTGACCTGATCCGCCTGGCCGGCGAGCTTGACGGCGGAACCATCGCATGAATGCGCCGCGCCCCGACCGCCGCGCGCTGAGCGGCGCCGCCCGCGTCTATGCCGTGCAGGCGCTGTTCCAGATGGAGGCCGCGAACCAGTCCGCCACCCTGGTCGCGCGCGAATTCCAGAACTGGCGCATCGGTGTCGATTACGAGGAAGGCACCACCCCCGATGCCGACGAGGCTTTGTTCACCAGCATCCTGAACGGCGTGGTGGACAGGCAGGCCCGCATCGACCAGATGACGGATCGGGCGCTGGTGGCGAAATGGCCCATCGCGCGGATCGACCCGGTCCTACGGGCGCTGTTCCGCGCCGCGGGGGCCGAGCTGGTCGCCGGCACCACCCCGCCGCGGGTGGTGATCTCGGAATATGTGGGTGTGGCCGACGCCTTCTTTCCCGAGGGGCGAGAGACACGCTTTGTCAACGCGGTGTTGGATCACATGGCACGCGAGGCGCATCCAGAGGCATTCTGACGGGGCGGGAACCGGGTTACGTGCCGCCCTTTGGATGCCTACATGGAGATCAGAGAGAGGAGCGTGCCCATGCCGGAACTCGTCCGCCTGTATCTTCGCAACATTCTGCTGGGCTTCTGCCTTGCGGTCGGCTTCACCGTCCTGCTGGTGGCGCTCGATGTCGCGCATCTGCGCCACCTTACGCTTGAAACCTCGGGCGGCTGGCTGGCGCTTGGGATGCTGGTCCTTTTCAATGCCATCTGCTTTGCCGGTGTTCAGTTCGCCATAGCCGTCATGCAGATGGCCGACCCGCCCCGCCCGCCACGCGGGGGAAACCGGGCACCCGCAGGCAGGGGCGCGGCCATTCCCGTTGCCTTGGCGGGAACGCCGCGCCGGCGCTGATCCACCATAGCCCAGCAACCGCGAACGGCCGGCCGCGCAAGCGCGCCGGCCGTCATGTTCATGCATCCGGCGGTTGAAGGCGCGGTTAAAAGGAATGGTTTACGTTAAGGTTGTGTGGGTTTTGCAACACAGATGGGTCAAAGCCCGGCGAGGTTTTCTAGTCTTGACTCTGTATCTTCATCTTTGTGCTGGTTGGATGGACGTGTTTAGTTACTGAAAAGCATGACGGTTTTCAGCCTCAGAGTGCCCCCTCGCGAGTCCATGCCCTGATGCCGCCGGGTTCCAGGATAACCTTACACGAACCCGTGAGGAGGGCGTCGATCTGCCGGCCCGGTTTAAAATCGAAGCCCGCAGTTCTAGATCAGGCTTCGTAAGCGGCCACCGCAAGATGGCCTTTCTGAGGATCGAGAGGAACGCAATGAAGAAACTTGCTCTCCTGACCAGCGCATCGGCCCTGGCCGTTCTGCTGGGCGCGCCTGCCTTCGCGCAGGAAGAATTCGCTGTTGGCGGCGGTGTCATCGGGGCCAACAATATCAACCAGCGCATCACGGACATCCGTGACGACGTTCAGGACGACTTCGACCGCTCGAACGATTCGCGCCGCTTCGGCCCGGCCGACCGCAAGACCGGCCTCGCAGGTTCGGTGGCGATGAGCTATACCGGCCGCACCGGCAACTCGGAAAACCAGGACTTCTCGCTCGCGGGCAGCCTGAGCCACAGCGTCGGTCAGTTCCAGCAGTCCGTCGGCATCGTGCTTGAATACGGTGAAGACAACGATGGCGACACCAACACCGAAAAGACCTCGGTGATCTATGACGCCAACTACTACTTCAACGACAAGTTCTATGCCTTCGCGCTGGGTCGTCTGGCGACCGACGGGATGGCTGGCGACATCGACGGCCTGGCCGACGATGAAACCTTCGCCGACCTGGACGGCGGGCTGAAGCGCGACGCGTTCTTCGGCGTTGGTCCGGGCTATCGGATCATCAACAACGACACCACTGCATGGCGCATGCAGGCGGGTGTGGGCATCCGCTACACCAAGCAGTTCGTTGTCGATGCGACCGATGCCGTTGACCCGCTGATGGGTTCGGGCCACTGGGATTCGAACACCGGAACCGGCTACATCGTGTCGTCGCGCTTCTACCACAAGTTCAACGACCAGTTCTTCCTGACCAACTACACCGACTGGCTGTCGTCGGAAGATTCGCCCGACACCGCCACCAACGAACTGGGCCTGAACTTCAAGATGTCCGACGCCTTTGCGACCCGCGTGTCGTACAAGACCGAGTATGTCGAAGATCGTGACAAGCGCACCGACAACACGCTGGGCGTTTCGCTCGTCTACGGGTTCTGATCAGCTTCGCTCTGATCCGAGCTTGCTTGGGAAGGACGGCCGCAGGGCCGTCCTTTTCCGTTGGCGCGGCGTGAAAAGCCAGGAAGGCCGCCCCTGGCAAGGGGCGGCCTTCTGAATGTGGCGGGAACCGCAGCGACCGTGCCAGCGCAGGTTTTCCCGAAAGCCTGGTGAACCAGGTGGGTGCCAGGTAACGTGACCAGGGCCACGACAGCGCCAGCCCCCATCGAGAAATTATAGGCCAGTGGAAAAAATGGCCGTTCACGAGAAGAGCAGAAACCCGCCAAGGCGTTAGCTAAGGGGCGGCACGACCGCTCGCAAGGGTCATCCATGCATGACTTGCAGCTTGCAGGATGTTCCCATTTCGTTCATCATTGGATCATGAATGACGCTTCTGTTCCGGCCCAGCCGGGCTTTCGGCTTGCCCGCGGGGTGGTGCGAATGCTGGCGGGTCTGGGCCACGCCCCGCTATGCGAATTCGTGCCCGCGCCAGGGCAGCGTGTCGATGTGATCTCGGTCGCGCCCTCGGGCGAGATCTGGATCGTCGAATGCAAAAGCTGCCGTGCCGATTTCGTCGCAGACCGCAAGTGGCAGGGCTATCTCGACTGGTGCGACCGGTTCTTCTGGGCCACCGATTGCGACTTTCCCGCCCAATTGCTGCCCGAGGGCGACGGGTTGATGGTGGCGGATGCCTATGGGGCCGAAATCATCCGCCCTGCGCCTTGTGCCCGCCTCGCCGCGGCACGGCGTGCCCGCATCCTGCGCGACATTGCCCGCACGGCCGCCTGCCGCCTCATACGGCTGTCGGACCCGGAGGCATTCACCGGACCGTTGCCGGACTGAAGGGCCCGCCGGTCTGCGGGGCAGGGCAGCGCCGCTTGCCTGACCTGAACTAGCGCCTGCCGCCCTTGCCGGGCTTGCCGCCCCGCTCTCCCTGTCCCCTGCCCATGCCGCGCGCGGCTTCGGCAGCGGCCATCAGCTCTTCGGCGATCTCGGCGGCCTCGTCGGGCTCGAAATCCAGCGGCAGGTCGATGCCCTCGCCCTCGACATAGATGCGCACCATCCCCTGGTCGGTCGGGCCGATCTGAAGATTGGCGGAAACGTCGCTTTCGCTGTTGATCCCCATCGCGGCGGTCCTCTGCATCCTTGATCCGTTTCCCTTATCGGCGGCGCGGCTGGGCAGCAAGATGCACTTGCATCCGGCGCGGGCTGGCGCTAGACCCTCCGCCTGTGCCGCCTTAGCTCAGTTGGTCAGAGCGCTGGATTGTGGATCCAGAGGTCCCCCGTTCAAGCCGGGGAGGCGGTACCACCGCCCTTGCCCCCCATCCCTGACGGCAGCCCTGCCGGGACTTGACCGCTCGATCCTGTCCTGACCTGATGGGGCAACCTTGGGCGGATAGCATGACCACCACGATCGACATTCTGAACGGCCCCAACCTCAATCTCCTGGGCAGGCGGCAGCCCGAGATCTATGGGCGCGAGACGCTTGCCGATGTCGAGGCGGCCTGCGCAGCCCTTGCGGCCGAGCTGGGCGTCGCCCTGCGCTTTCGCCAGTCGAACCACGAGGGCCAGATCATCGACTGGATTCACGAGGCGCGGGAAAGCGCCGCGGGCATCGTCATCAATCCGGGCGCCTTCACGCATACCTCGGTGGCGATCCTTGATGCGCTCAAGGCCTTTGACGGCCCGGTGATCGAGGTCCACATCTCGAATGTCCATCAGCGCGAAAGCTTTCGCCATCATTCCTATGTCAGCCTGCGGGCGGATGGGGTGATCGCGGGCTGCGGCACGCAGGGCTATCTGCTGGCGCTGCGCCGGGTGGCCGCGCTGGCGGCATAGCCGCTTTCGCCGGCGGGCCGGGGCCGCTATACGCGCCCCTGATCAATGCGAGGGGTGTTCATGGCAAATGTGGTGGTGGTCGGCGCCCAGTGGGGTGACGAGGGCAAGGGCAAGATCGTCGATTGGCTGTCGGAACGCGCCGATGTGATCGCCCGCTTTCAGGGCGGCCACAACGCCGGCCATACGCTGGTCATCGGCGAGCAGGTGTTCAAGCTGTCGCTGCTGCCTTCGGGGATCGTGCGTCCGGGCAAGCTGGCGGTGATCGGCAACGGCGTCGTGCTGGACCCATGGGCGCTTTTCGCCGAAATCGAAAAGCTGGCGGGGCAGGGGGTCGCCATCTCGACCGACAACCTGATGATCGCCGAGAACACGCCCCTGATCCTGCCGCTGCACCAGGATCTGGACCGCCTGCGCGAAGAGGCTGCCGGCAGCGCCAGGATCGGCACCACCGGCCGCGGCATCGGCCCTGCCTATGAGGACAAGGTCGGGCGCCGCGCCATCCGCGTGGCGGACCTGGCCGACGAGGAAACGCTGGACCAGCGGCTCGACCGCCTGCTTGCCCATCACGATGCGCTGCGCCAGGGGCTGGGCGCCGATCCCATCGACCGGGCCGACCTGCGCGCGCGCCTGCTGGATATCGCGCCCAGGCTGCTGCCCTATGCCCAGCCGGTGTGGAAGGTGATGGCCGACGCGCGGCGGTCGGGCAAGCGCATCCTTTTCGAGGGCGCGCAGGGCTCGCTGCTGGACATCGACTTCGGCACCTATCCCTATGTCACCTCCTCCACCACCATGTCGGGGATGGCCGCGTCGGGGACCGGCATGGGGCCGGGCGCGATCGGCTATGTGCTGGGGATCGTCAAGGCCTACACGACCCGCGTCGGCTCCGGCCCTTTCCCGACCGAGCTGGAGGACGAGGTCGGCCAGCGCCTGGGCGAGCGCGGGCGCGAGTTCGGCACCGTGACCGGGCGCAAGCGCCGCTGCGGCTGGTTCGACGCGGCCCTGGTGCGCCAGACCTGCGCCATTTCCGGCGTGAACGGCATTGCCCTGACCAAGCTGGACGTGCTGGACGGGTTCAAGACGCTGCGGATCTGCACCGGCTATACCGTGGACGGCCGGCATTATGACTATCTGCCCACCGCGGCCGCCCTGCAGGCGCGCGCCGTTCCCGTCTATGAGGAAATCGAGGGCTGGTCGGAATCGACCGAGGGCGCGCGCAGCTGGGCCGATCTGCCCGCCGCCGCGATCAAGTATGTCCGCCGCATCGAGGAACTGATCCAGTGCCCCGTGGCGCTGCTGTCCACCAGCCCGGAACGCGACGACACCATCCTTGTCACCGACCCCTTCGCCGACTGATGGACCGGAAAACCCGCAAGCGCTGGTCGCTGATCCTGCTGGTGGTATGGCTGCCGGCTTATCTGGTCCTTGCCTGGTGGCTGCTGGCCTGGGTGGGGGATCTGTATGGCGGCCGCCCCCCCGGCTGGCTTGAGCTGCCGCTCTATGTCGTGCTGGCCTTTGCATGGGCCGTTCCGTTCCGCCGGGTGTTCAGCGGCACCGGGCGCGGCGAATGAAGCCTGTGCTGTCGAGCGACCGGGGCATCACCCTGATCGGCGGCGGCACGGTTGAACCGCGGCATCTGGCGGCGGCGCTGGCCCTGGCCCCGGCGGTCGTTGCCGCCGATTCCGGGGCCGACATCGCCCTTGAAAACGGCATCGAGCCGCTGGCGGTGATCGGCGATCTCGACAGCCTGTCCGCCGCAGCGCGCGGGCGGCTGGGCGACCGCCTTCACCCCGTGGCCGAGCAGGACAGCACCGATTTCGAGAAATGCCTGCTGCGGCTGTCGGCGCCTTTCGTGATCGGCGTCGGTTTCGGGGGGGCGCGCCTCGATCATGCCCTGGCGGCGCTTGGCGTTCTTGTGCGGCGCATCGGGCCGCCGACCGTGCTGATCTGCGGCGATGATGTGGTGCTGGCCTGCCCGCCGCAGCTTGCCACCCGGCTTGCGCCCGGCACCCGGCTGTCGCTGTTCCCCATGGGCCCGGCTCGGGTGGAGAGCCAAGGCCTGCGCTGGCCGACCACCGGGCTCGACCTTGCGCCGGCCGGGCGCATCGGCACCTCGAACGAGGTCACCGGGCCGGTGCGTCTGGGCGTTAATGGGCCGGTGCTGCTGATCCTGCCGCAGGACCGGCTGAACGCCGCCATTGCCATTGCCCGCGCATGACAGGGCCGCCCGGCTTTGCCTCGGGCGGCCCCAAATATCCCGGGGTCCGGGGCAACGCCCCGGTCCGTCCTGTCGTCGCCGGGCCTAGCGCCCGCGGATGCGCGGGTCGAGCGCGTCGCGCAGCCCGTCGCCGATATAGTTCACCGTCAGCACCGTCAGCGAGATCAGCGCCCCCGGCAGCACCACCCGCATGGGATAGTTCTGCATCTGCGGGATGGCGTCGAACAGCAGCCGGCCCCAGGTCGGAAAATCCGGGGGGAACCCCAGCCCCAGGAACGACAGCGCCGATTCCGTGATGATCGCGCTGGCGATGCCCAGCGTGGCCGCGACCATGATCGGCGACAGCACGTTCGGCAGCACATGGCGGCGCATCATGCGCCCGCTGGGCGTGCCGATCGACCGGGCCGCCAGGATGAACTCGCGTTCCTTCAGGCCAAGGACATCGCCGCGCACGATCCGGGCCGCCTGCATCCAGCTCGTGGCGCCGATGGCGACCACGATCAGCAGGAAGGTGCCCGGCCCCGCGCCGAAGTTCTTGGCCAGCGGTTCGCGGAACAGCGTCACCATCAGCAGCAGCAGGGGCAGCAGCGGCAGGGCAAGGAACAGCTCGATCAGCCGCGACAACGGCGCATCAAGCCGGCGGTAGAAGCCCGCCAGGATGCCGATGAGGCTGCCCAGCATGACGGCAATGATCATGGCCGTCATGCCGACGGCGATGGATGTCCGCCCGCCGATCATCAGGCGCGCCAATGTGTCGCGCCCCAGCTGGTCGGTGCCCAGCGGATGGGCCCAGCTTGGCCCCTTGTTGCGCGCGCGGATGTCCACGAAGGTCGCGTCCAGCGACCACAGCCATGGTCCGGCCAGCACGAACAGCAGGATCAGAAGGAACACCATCAGCGCGACCATCGCGCCGCGGTGCCGCCGGAACTGCGCCCATACGTCGCGCCATTGGCTGCGCTGGTCCGTCGCCGCGCCTGCCGGATCGGCAAGGGGCATGGCCGCCCGGTCCGCGGGTGTCTGCCCTGTCAGGGGCGCGGGCTGCCCCTGCGGCGGGGTGCTGTCTGGAACAAGGGGATCAGTCATACCGGATCCTCGGGTCGAGGACGCCATACAGAAGGTCTGCGATCAGGGTGAAGGCAACGATGAGGATGGCGAAGATGAAGGTGAGCGTCAGCACCATGGGGATGTCATTGGCCTGGATGGCCGAGATCAGCAGCTGCCCCAGGCCGTTCACCCGGAACACCTGTTCGGTGATGATGGCGCCGCCAAAGACCGAGGGCAGCCCCAGCGCGATGACGGTCACCACCGGGATGAGGCTGTTGCGCAGCACGTGCTTGAGCACCACGGTCCGTTCCGCCAGGCCCTTGGCCCGCGCCGTGCGCACGTAATCCTGGCGCAGGTTGTCCAGCATCGAGGCGCGCATGAATCGGGAAATCTGCGCCGCGTTATACAGCGACAGAACGGTCACGGGCATGACCATCTGGCGCACCTGCTTCCAGAAGCTGGGCCAGTCGGTGACATGCAGGGTGGTGTCATAGACCGAGGGAAACCACTGCAGGTTTACGGCGAAGATGATGATCAGCACGACGCCCGTAAAGAAGGTCGGCATGGAAAAGCCCACCATCGACAGGAAGGTGCCGAGCTGGTCGAACCAGGAATACTGCCGGTAGGCCGAATAGATGCCGATCGGAATGGCGATCAGCACGCCGACCAGATAGCTGAAGCCGACGACGATCAGCGTCTGGGGGATGCGCTGCGCGATCACGTCAAAGACGGGCACGCGCGACTGGAAGCTGATGATCCGCTGCTGCCCCTCGACGATCGAGGTGCCCAGCCATTGATCGACCCAGTGCATCGGCTCGATCCAGAAGAACTGCTTCAGCCACAGCACATAGCGGATATACCACGCCTGTCCCAGGCCCAGCGCCTCGCGCATCTTGGCCTTGACCTCGGGCGGCACCGTCAGGGGCACATTGCCCAGCGGATCGCCCGGAGAAAGCTCCAGCAGCAGGAAGATGACAAGCGAGATGAAGATAAGTGACGGTATCGCCAGAGCGATCCGTCGCAATGTATAGGTCAGCATGACGCTTTCCCCGGAAAGAAGAACGCCGCCCTGCGCCCATGGGCACAGGGCGGCCATTGGGGTGTCAGATCACTTCACCCGGAACCAGTCCGAGGCGTTCCACAGCTCGGTATCCCACACGTTCATGACGACGCCGCCCAGCGTGTTCGAGCGGGCCGAGAAGCGGCCGCGGTCGATCAGCGGCAGATTGACGTTGGAATCGACGGTGATCATGTTGTTCAGCTTCTTGGCCAGCTCGCCCCGCTTGGCCCCGTCCACCTCGGACAGCATCTGCATGACGCCTTCGTCATAGGCCTTGTCGCAGTAGCGGACATAGTTCTCGCCCTGCCACTGGTTGGCCGGGGTCGGCGCCTTGTCGCAGGTCCATTGCGCCAGATAGGGCTGGGGGTCGGTGCCGTCGAAGTTGTTGGCATACATCTGCACGTCGGCATAGAACTTCTGCACGGTATCGGGCGAGCCGGCGTCGGCGCCGAAGAACACCGAGCCGTCCACCTGCTTCAGTTCCGTATCGACGCCGATTTCCGACCACCACTGCTTGATGATCGACTGGAATTCCTGCCGGACCGGGTTCACCGAGGACTGGAACAGGACCTTCAGCTTCCTGCCGTCCTTTTCGCGGATGCCGTCGGCGCCGACCGTCCAGCCGGCCTCGTCCAGCAGCTTCTTGGCGCCCTCGATGTCCTGGGTCAGGCACGAGGTGTTCTTGGCGGCATAGGCCTCGGGGGCGGGGACCAGATCGCAGGTCGGCCGGCCAGCCTCGCCATAACCGATGTCGGACAGGGCCTGGCGATCCAGCGCCATCGACATCGCCTGGCGCACCTTGGGATCAGAGAAGAACGGGTGGGGATGCTTTGCGGTCCCGCGCTCGCCCTCAGGCAGGTCCGAGGAGGGATCGGTCTGGTTCAGCTCGATCCGCTCGACCAGCGTGCCGAAGGCGACCTCGAACACGCCCTTGCCGCCGGCCTTCATCTGTTCCTGCAGTTCGGGGTTCACCTGGGTGTTCCAGGCATAGTCGAACTCGCCCGTTTCCATGACCGCGCGGGTGGCCGATTCGGAATCGCCACCGCCCTTGACCATGGCGGTCGCAAAGGCCGGCTTGGCCGGGTCACGATAGTTGGGGTTGGCTTCCAGCATCACGACGTCGTTGACCTTGAAGTCGGTGACGCGGAACGGGCCGGTGCCGATCGGCTTGGTGTTCTGCTCGGTGCAGGTCGAGGCGGCGGTGCCCAGGCAGTTCTGGAACTGCGCCTTTTGCAGGATCGGCGAGGTCGAGCCCACGAAGGCGGTGAAGGGATTGGCCTGTGCCTTGTCGAAGGTGACCTTGACGGTCAGCGGATCGACCGCCTCGACCGACTTGATCCCCTCGTAACGCGCCAGCTGCGCGCAACCGCCTTCGGGATGCATGCAGTAGTCGGCGGTGAACTTCACGTCCTCGGACGTGAAGGGCGTGCCGTCCGACCACTTCATGTCCGGCTTGATCTTCCAGGTGATCGAGGTGCGGTCGGCCGAGATGCCCCCGTTCTCGATGCTGGGGATCTCGGACACGAGGCGGGGGATGATGTTGCCCTTTTCGTCGAAGCCGGCCAGCGGCTCCAGCACGAGGCTGCCCACCTCGATGTCCTTGGTGCCCCCGGACATATAGCCGTTCATGGTCGAGACCGCCTGCGAATACAGGATCTTGACCTGGCCGTCGGTGCCGCGTTCGGCCTGGGCGGCGCTCGCCAGCGCCATGGTCGCGGCGGCGCCCATCAGCAGGGTGGTGATCTTCATGCACGTTTCTCCGTGTTGGCTGTCAGCGGCCGCGGGCTGCTGGCGTGTTACCGGGCTGCCCGGCTGCTTATCTGGTCCAGCATGCGGGCGCCCCGCGGAATGGCCGCAGTTTCATCGTCAGGGCGGGGCGATTGCAAGCGCAAAGATCACCTCTCCGTGACACTTGCAAACAGAGGCGTGTGGCGGCACGTTCCGCGGACCGTCCCCCCGGGCGGCTGCAGAGGAACACCGCCATGCTCGACGATGCCGCCGCCCCTGTCGGGGCCGCCCCCCTTGTTTCCATAGACGGGCTGCGAGTCAGCTTTCAGACGCGCGAGGGCCGCGTTGCCGGCGTGAACGAGATCAGCTTTGACATCCGCCCTGGCGAATGTGTCTGCGTGGTGGGCGAATCCGGGTCGGGCAAATCGGTCACGTCGCTGTCGCTGATGCGCCTTGTCGAATACGGCGGCGGGCAGATCGAACGGGGCGCGATGCTGTTCGACCGCGGCGACGGCCGCCCCGTCGATCTGGCGCGGCAAAGCGACGCCACGATGCGGGACGTGCGCGGCAACCGCATCGGCATGATCTTCCAGGAGCCGATGACCTCGCTGAACCCGGTGTTCACGATCGGCGACCAGCTGGCCGAATCGCTGATCGTGCATCGCGGCATGACCCGCGCGCAGGCGCGTGCCCGCGCGCTGGCGCTTTTGCGCGAGGTGCGCATCCCCGAGCCCGAACGCCGGCTCGACCAGTATCCGCACGAGCTGTCGGGCGGCATGCGCCAGCGCGTGGTCATCGCCATGGCCATGGCCTGCGAGCCGCGCCTGCTGATCTGCGACGAGCCGACGACCGCGCTGGATGTGACCATCCAGGCCGAGATCCTCGCCCTCATCAACCGCCTCAAGCGCGAAAAGCGGATGGCGGTGCTGTTCATCACCCATGACATGGCGGTGGTGGCGCAGATGGCCGACCGCGTGGTGGTGATGCTGCGCGGCGACAAGGTCGAGGAGGGCCCGGTCGAGCAGATCTTCGAATCCCCGCGCGAGGATTACACCAAGGCCTTGCTGGCCGCCGTGCCGCGCCTGGGCGAGATGGAGGGCACCGACGCGCCTGTCCCGCTGCGCCTGATGCGGGGCGCCAGCGCGGCCGAGCCGCGCCCCATCGTGGTCGAAGACCCCCAGCCCCTGCTCGAGGTGCGCGATCTGTGCACCCGCTTTGCTGTCAAGGGCGGGCTGCTGCGCCGGACGGTCGCGCAGGTCCATGCGGTCGAGGATGTCTCGTTCACCCTGAACGGGGGCGAGACGCTCAGCCTCGTGGGCGAATCAGGCTGCGGCAAATCGACCTGCGGCCGGTCGATCCTGCGGCTGGTCGAGCCGACCTCGGGATCGGTGCGGCTGGGCGGCACCGACGTTCTGGCGCTGTCCTCCGGGCAGTTGCGCCGGGCGCGGCAGGACATGCAGATGATCTTTCAGGATCCCTTCGCCAGTCTCGACCCCCAGATGCGCCTGTTCGACCAGATCGAGGAGCCGATGCTGAACTATGGCATCGGATCGCGCACCGAACGGGCGGACCGCATCGCGGCGCTGTTCGACCGGGTGGAACTGCCGCGCAGCTTCATGCGCCGCTATCCGCACGAGATGTCGGGCGGCCAGCGCCAGCGCATCGCCATCGCCCGCGCCCTGGCGCTGCGCCCGCGTCTGATCATCGCCGACGAGGCGGTGTCGGCGCTGGATGTGTCGGTGCAGGCGCAGGTGCTGAACCTGCTGATGGAATTGCAGCAGGACATGGGCATTTCCATGCTGTTCATCAGCCATGACATGGCCGTCGTCGAACGGGTCAGCCATCATGTCGCGGTCATGTATCTGGGCCGCATCGTGGAAATCGGCACCCGCCGGCAGGTGTTCGAAAACCCCCAGCACAGCTATACCCGCCAGCTGATGGCCGCCGTCCCGGTTGCCGACCCCCGGCAGAAGAAGATCAGCGAGGATCTGAACTTCAAGCCGATCCCCTCGCCCATCCATCCGCTGGGCTACCAGCCGCCGCGTTCGACCTATCGCGAGGTCGCGCCGGGGCACCGGGTCATGGTCGAGCCGGTCACGCACGGCTAGAAGGCGCGCCGCTTTCCTGCCGCCCTGACGGGGGGCTTGCGCGGCAGCCGGGCGCGGCGTGCCCCGCCTCTCTTGCGTCCGGGCCGCGAGGGGCTAGCCTGTGGCCCGAAGAAGGAGAGCCATCATGCCCGTCAAGAACCGTTTCGCCGAGCTGCAATCCGAGATCACCGCC